>CAZJVM010000068.1:0-12836 GCA_964549305.1 uncultured bacterium | reverse complement strand
AGCGGCAAAAGGAAATCTTAAAAAAGGATTTTTCTTCGAACCGACAATATTCGCCGAAGGAAATGAAAAAATGAAAATAGCTCAGGAAGAGATATTCGGTCCCGTAACTCTTATAATGCCCGCAAATGACATAAACCACGCAACGGAAATTCTCAACAGCACTTCATACGGTTTGTCATCATCGGTTTATACCGCAAGCATTAACAACGCGCTGAAAATAACCAATCGCGCGGAATCGGGAATTGTTTATGTTAACGGACCAACCATAGGCGCTGAATGCCACCTCCCCTTCGGCGGATACAAAAATACGGGAAACGGACACAGGGAATCAGGTACGTCTGTTATTGATTTTTATACAGAGACAAAAACTATATATATTGATTTCAGCGGAAAACTTCAAAAAGCGCAAATAGATTCAGATTAGCGATGAATAATTCATTATTAACGCAATATTAATAAAATTCATTTGCTAAAAGCGACAGATTCTGTATATCTAAAAGTATTAATATTTTTTTTATTAATTTTCTCAAAAAAAAGAGCATTTTTCCGAAAAACGTTATTTATGTCATTCAAGACGGGCAGGTTTTTGTCTTGACATTAAATAATATCAATTTAGTTTATTAATAAACGTCGCAAATAAATCGAGTTGAAGGAAGTTGAAGTGAAGAACCCGCACAAAAAAATAATTATTGTAGATGAAGAGGACAAGGCGGGATATATCCTATCCAAAAATCTTTCCGGCAAAGGATTCAAGGTTGATTATTTCGACAACGGTGAAAAGGCGCGCGACAAGATTGAATCGGGAACCTACAATATGCTCATTACGGGCATAAAAGGAAAAAAATACGGCGGACTCAAACTCCTCAAACACATCAAGGAAAAGGAATTATCAACAGATGTTGTAATATATACCGCTTACGGAGATGTAGAAAGTTATATTAAAGCATCGAGACTCGGCGCGATTGAATATATAAACAAACCCGTTACGGCGGATTTTTTTGAATCACTGATAAACAAACTTTCGGGAATCGGACAACCACTCCACATAACAAGAATCGAAACATCCGACCGGAGAAGACACGACAGATTCATTGTTTCCGAACCTGCCCATATTTTAAGACGGGAGAAGAATGAAGTTAAAAAAATCGAAGCAAGTATTCAAAATATTTCTCTTTCCGGAGTTCTTTTAAGTTCCTGTTATGAGTTTTCGGAAAATCAGGAAATAGAAATCAATCTCATTCTCTCAGGCACATCGGTTTCCGCTTCATCTGTTATAAAAAGGATTATCTCTCCCGATACTTCAAATCATGAACAGAATTCGGTTAATTTGGCCGGATTGGAATTCCTGAATATCGATACATCAGGCTATGACCACTTCAGAAGATATATGGATTCCATCTAACTGATTTTATAATTTCTCACATATTCGAGTGCGTCTTCCCGAGACGAAATCTTTCCCGCAAACTGCATATCACGAACTTTGTCAAGGATAACTCCTATCTCCCTTCCCCCGTCCTTCAAGGCGATTATTTTTTTTACATCATCACCCGTAATAATCTGCGCGGAAAACAAAAGGGCTTCACGGTTATCTGAAAATAGTTTTGCCATTCTGCCGCAAAATATTTTCGACTGTTTCCCGTCTTCTGTACCTCCGGTTTGTGAAAATCCTTCATACAATGCCTGCATAATTACAAAGTCACTTCCTTTTCGCCCCATATATATTTTCAGTTCATCATTCTCACATTTTCGGGATGCCATTTCGAAAATATCGCGAACACCGCACAACACTGCATAAATTCTTTTGACGTCTTTTCCGGAAAACCGCATAAACACCAATAATTCCTTTAATCGGACAGAGGATATGCCGGTAATATTCATATATAAAAACATTAACGCTGATATCCAAAGAGTCTTCTGCAGTCCGGAGGTATTTAAAACATCTTTATACTCATTTTTTTTTAATGATGATAAGATTTCCCGCCACTGATTGCTTATGAATCGACTTTTCATCTCTTCTTTTTTTTCAAGGGACACTTCTTTTAAGATTTTCCCGCTCATCAAAACTTTTATAATATGATCAATTAGTTCAGTTTCAATAATTAGTTTTAATCCCCTTTCCGGATTAAATGATTTAAACATTTTGTTCACTTCTTCGTTAAATCTTTCAAACGCGCAGTTTATGATATTCTGCGACTGTACCTTCATCTGAATATATGTATCTTCTTCAATACTCAAATCATCTACGGTAGAGGCGTATCGTATTCCCCTGACCACTCTTAAAGGGTCATTCACGAAACTCTCAGAGGAGACTTGCCGTAAAATCCCGTTGCAAATATCCTCAACTCCTCCGAAGGGGTCGTAAACCTGCCAGGAATTTATATCCAAAGCTACCGCGTTTATGGTGAAATCCCGTTTTGAAAGGTCTGTCTTTAAATTTTTCTCGAGAGCGCCTACAACATCTATTATCTCTCCTCTTGCGGCAATTCTGTAGCTAATCTTTGGCTCTTTACCAAGAGTGATAAATTTGCCTCTGTTTTTTTTCGCGTAATTTCTGCTTACTTCCTCTGCGCCTTCCGAAGTGACAAAATCCATATCTACGGGCAGTCTTCCCAAAAGACAATCCCTAATAAATCCGCCTACAAGCCAGCATTTCACTCCGGAATCTCCGCAGATTCGACCAAGAGACAAAATACGCTCGTCTTCCCTGAGAACCATTATAAGTTCATTGATTTTTCGATGCACAACATCTCCGTTTAGATAATAATGAAAGGTAAGTTATTTCAGGTAATCTTTGAGAGCTTTGCTCTTCGCCATTTTTCTGAGGGTTTTCTTCGCTTTTTCTTCTATCTGCCTGATTCTCTCGCGGGAGAGATTCATACTTTTTCCGATTTTTTCAAGTGTATCCACATCTCTGTTGCCAAGCCCGAACCTTCGCCTCAATATTTCCGCCTCTTTCGGTTTAAGTTCATCGATAAGCTCATTTAGCTCCTTTTCCATTTTTTTCTTGTCAATCTTATCGTCGATTGACTGGGCATTTTCCGATTCGAGAAAATCAAGGAAAGTCGCGTTGTTATCGTCTGAAAAAGGATTTTCCAGAGAAATGGAAGTACGGGATATCTGAAGAAGATATTCTATTTCTTTGGTTTTTCTGTGCAGAGCTTTTGCAAGTTCCGATACCTTCGGTTCTCTGCCGAATTTCTGAAGGAGTTCATCGTATTTTTCGCCAATTCTATTCAAGTCCGATATTTGCCTCACGGGAATCTTCACAGCGCCTGTCTGCTCGGCAAGCGCCTGAATTATACCCTGTTTAATCCACCATACGGCATAGGATACAAACTTCACACCTTTTTCGGGGTCAAACTTTCTTGCTGCCTGCATAAGCCCGATATTTCCTTCATTGATTAAATCGGAATAACTTAGTCCGCATCCTCTAAAGCGTGAAGCGATATTCACCACAAAACGAAGATTTGCTTCAATAAGTTTTTTATACGCCACCTCACCCTTTCTGATTTCATTAGCAAGCTTTATTTCCTCTTCTCTTTTTAAAAGATTGATCTTTCCAATGTTTTTGAGATATGCCTGTAATGTGTCATCAGTAACGCGAAAATGAGTGGATATTTTCTTTAAATATTTTCTTTTCATAGCTTATTGAGGTAAATAATAACGTCCGCCTTGACAAAAATTATTATATGATTTGAACTCTAATTGCAAAGCAAAACTTTAAGGTACTATCCAATGAAAAAGGAAAAATTGACACTCATTATTTCATCTCTTGATTCAAGTGAAAAAGCAAACGAAATAGCGGAAATTCTCGTCAATGAAAAACTTGCCGCGTGTGTTTCCATTTTTCCGGGCGTATTGTCGGTTTATTTCTGGGAGAACAGACTTTGCAAAGAAACGGAATTTCTTCTCCTGATTAAAACAAGGGCATCTCTCTTTGAAGCCATAAAGGAAAAACTCCTCGAAATACATCCTTACGAGACTCCCGAGATAATCGCGATCCCGGTAAACGATTCCCTCGATAAATACGCTAAATGGGTGCTTGCGGAAACGGATGACAAAAAAATAAATTAAAGGATATACCTGCTCAAATCTTCGTCTTTAACCGTTTCGCCGAGCCGCTCTTTTACATATTTTTCGGTAATCTTGATTGTTTTTTTTGTTATGACGGGCGCGTTGAAGGATATCTCGTCGAGCAGTTTTTCCATTACGGTATGAAGGCGCCTTGCTCCGATATTTTCCGTTTTTTCATTTACTACCGAAGCAATTTCCGCGATACATTTAACTGCATTGTTATCAAATGCTATTTTTACCCCTTCCGTTTCCATAAGGGCAATGTATTGTCGTATGAGCGCATTCCTGGGTTCGGTCAATATCTTGACAAAATCGTCACTGCTCAAAGAATTAAGGTTAACTCTGATGGGAAACCGCCCTTGCATTTCCGGAATAAGGTCGGAAGGTTTCGAAACATGAAATGCCCCCGCGGCTATAAAGAGAATATGGTCTGTGCGAAGAAGTCCGTATTTTGTCGCTACACTCGTCCCTTCCACAATTGGAAGAAGGTCTCGCTGCACGCCTTCGCGTGAAACGTCAGGTCCTTTTCCCGTTTCTCTTCCCGATATTTTATCAATTTCATCTAAAAAAATAATTCCCGACTGCTCTGTTTTATCCTTTGCCATTGAACGCACCTTATCCATATCGATAAGCTTTTGCGATTCTTCCTGAATGAGAATTTTGCGCGCGTCTTTAATCTTCATTTTTTTTCTTTTATTCTTTTTTGGAAAAAGACCGCCCATCATATCCTTTATATTAAAGTCAATCTCTTCGAAACCGCCTGTGCTCGATATCACTTCTATCATCGAAGGAATTCCCTTCTCCGCTATGTCAAGTTCCACATCCCTTTCTTCGAGCTTCCCCTCTTCCAAAAGTTTCCTGAACTTCTCCCTTGTTGCCTGAAAACTTTTTTGAGTCTTGTCTTTATCATCAGTCTCGCCTTCGATAGCCGGCATATCTCTCTTTTTCAAAGGGGGAAGAAGAAGGTCAAGCAGTCTCTCCTCGGCAACCTTTTTTGCTTTTTCCAAAACCTTCTTTTCTTCGCTGTCATGCACCATTTTAATGGCAATTTCCATAAGGTCGCGTATCATCGATTCCACATCGCGCCCTACATAACCGACTTCCGTAAACTTTGACGCTTCCACCTTTATAAAAGGCGCGTCGGCAAGCTTCGATAGTCGGCGGGCGATTTCCGTTTTCCCCACACCCGTAGGGCCTATCATTATTATATTTTTGGGCGCTACTTCATCGCGAAGGTCAGCAGGCAACTGCTGTCTTCTCCACCGATTACGCATAGCGATAGCAACCGCTCTTTTTGCTTCATTCTGTCCAACGATAAATTTATCAAGCGATTCAACTATTTCTTTAGGTGTCATAGATTCCATAAACATCGTCCCTTTCATAATTCTTCGAATGTAACCTCATTATTCGTATATATGCATATGTCGGCAGCGATAGACATTGCTTCCCTGACGATTTCTGCTGCCGAAAGATTTGTCTTCTTCATTAACGCCTTTGCCGCCGCCTGAGCGTATGCCCCGCCCGACCCTATGGCAATGATATTGTCGTCGGGCTCAATAACATCTCCCGTGCCTGAAATGACAAAGGTGGTTTTCTTGTCGGAAACAATTATCAAAGCTTCGAGTTTTGTGAGGATTTTATCTTTCCTCCAATCCCGCGCCAATTCAACGGCAGACCTTGAAAGATTTCCTCCGTATTGCTCGAGTTTTTCCTCAAACATCGCAAGCAAAGTAATCGCGTCAGCGGAAGACCCGGAAAATCCCGAGAGAATCTTGTCCTTATAAAGTCTTCTCACCTTTTTCGCGTTTCTTTTCATTATCATCGAATTCGCGAATGTCACCTGCCCGTCTCCTGCCATTGCAACCTTGTTTTTTCTTCTCACGCACAAAATCGTAGTGCTTCTAAACTGCCTTTCCTTCATAGCCCTTTTTTCCTTTTTCATTTCTTTAATTTAGAACGAGGATGATACTTATCGTAAGTTTCAACGAGTTTATCAATACCAATATGAGTATATTTTTGAGTTGTGGACAAAGAGGAATGTCCGAGCAACTCCTGAATGGTTCGTAGGTCTGCCCCTGAATTCAGCATATGCGTGGCAAATGTATGCCTGAGTTTATGCGGTCCGATACGCTTGTAAATACCGCTTTTTCTGCAGTATTTATCAACGATTCTCGCGACCGACCTGGCGGTGAGTCTTGCACCTCTCAAGTTTATGAAAAGCGCCTTTTCTTCACTTCCGTATTCCCTTTTTCTTCTCTCATCAATGTATGCTCTCAATGCTTTCGACGCGCTTTCACCGAATATCACCACCCTCTCCTTATTTCCTTTACCCTTAACCCTTATGGTGTTTGAAGAGTAATCAACCTTGTCAAAATCAATTTCCACAAGTTCACTTACGCGCACTCCCGTCGCGTAAAGCAATTCGAGTATTGCAATATCGCGAAGCACAGGAAAGGATTTTTCGTTTTTTCCCCCAAGAAGCCTGAAAACTTCGTCAACGCTCAGGAATTCCGGAAGCTTACTCCCCTTTTTTGGAAGACTGACCTGTGACGCGGGATTTATTCCTATAATCCCCTCTTTTTGAAAAAAACGGAAGAAACTTCTCAGGGTGGAAAGTTTTCTTGCCACGGTAGTCCTGCTGTTTCCTCCCGATACGCTTTTTGAAATGAAAG
The DNA here is from genome assembly GCA_964549305.1 of uncultured bacterium. Classification (GTDB taxonomy): domain Bacteria; phylum Schekmanbacteria; class GWA2-38-11; order GWA2-38-11; family J061; genus J061. Next base: position 6,090 of record CAZJVM010000068.1, on the reverse strand, counting down.
CGCGGACAAGGGAAGAGGTAATGTTTTCTATCTTCATGGATGCTTTCTTTTCAATGAGAAATTTTTGAAAATGCTCGAGGTCTTTCATATAATTGCGCACTGTATGAACGGAAAACCCCTTCTCAGTCTCGATGTATGCCCTGAATATTTTTATCTCTCTTTCCATTATATGCTTTTATAAAATTAAATGTGTTTTAGTATAGTATCCAACATTAAAATTTAGAGGGCAACTGTTTTAGAGCATCAGGAAATCAAAAGAAGTTTTTCTTCTATCTCGAAAAGAGCTTTCTTTACCTTTTCAGCTCTTCTCTCTTTTCTTTTAAATTTCCCTTCGGGATCCCGAATAAGTCCAAAGTTTATATTCATCGGCTGAAAATCCCGGACATTATCGGGATTTGTCAGGTAATTTATTAGTCCGCCGATTGCCGTGCTTTGGGAAAATTCCATTATACTTCCTTTCCCGAAACTCCCTGCCATATTCACGGAAGCAAATAAACCGGTTGCCACTGATTCCACATATCCTTCGGAACCGGTAATCTGTCCCGCAAAATAAATATGCGGATTTGTTTTCATCCTCAAAAAAGGATCAAGAATCGCGGGAGAGTTTATGAAGCTGTTTTTGTGCATTGAACCATATCTTAATATTTTAGCATTCTTCAGCCCCGGTATAAGAGATATTATCTTGTCCTGAGCGCCCTGCCTCAACCTTGTCTGAAAGCCCACAAGATTAAAGCTCTTTCCGGCCATATTCTCGCGGCGAAGCTGGACAACGGCATAATACTTTTCACCTGAAGGTCCCCATATGCCCACAGGTCTCATCGCGCCGAATCTCAGAGAGTCCTTCCCCCTTCTTCCAATTTCCTCGACTGGAAGACAACCTTCGAAAAAAGACATCTTTTCGAAATCCCGCTCATCAACAGATTCCGCTTTCATAAGCTCATCGTAAAAAATCTCGAATTCATCCTTCTCCATAGGACAATTCAGATAATCCCCGTCTCCCTTGCCGTATCTGTCGGCAAAGAATGCCCGTTTCATATCAATTGTTTCAGCATCGACTATGGGGGCAATGGCGTCATAGAAGGAGAGGAAATCATCGCCGACCAGTTTTCCGATTTGCGCCAATAATTTTTCCGATGTAAGGGGACCGCTCGCGATAATAAGCGGTGTCTCGTCATTGATCGAAACTGCCTCCTCGCGCCTCACTTCGATGTTTTTATGTTTTTCTATTCGTTCCGTTACAACAGCCGAAAACTTTTCCCTGTCCACGACCAGAGCTTTTCCGCCGGGAATATTCATACTGTCGGCAATTTCGATTATAAATGACCCAAGGCGCCTTAACTCCTCTTTGAGAAGTCCGGAGGCATTTTCAAGTGAATTTGATTTCAGGGAATTACTGCACACTAATTCAGCAAAAGCGTCCGTTTTATGGGCGGGGGTATTGATATAGGGGCGCATTTCAAAGAGTTCGACTTCAAATCCTCTTTCAGCAAGCTGCCACGCCGACTCGCACCCGGCAAGTCCGGCACCGATGATTCTAATTTTCTTCGGCAGGTGGGTTTTCTTCATAACCGCAGTCATCATTTGGACATACTATCACCGCGGGCTCGTTGCGCTTCTTCTTTCTCTCAAGAAGGTAACTGCTTCCGCATTCCGGACATTTTCTGTCGAGAGGTTTATCCCACATTGAAAAATCACAATCAGGATATTTATCGCATCCGTAAAAAACACCCCTTCTGCTCTTCTTTTGCACTATGGTTCCGTCACAACCTTCCTTTTGACATTTAACACCTGTGCTTTGCGGTTTAATATAGCGGCATTTCGGATAACCGGTACAGGATATAAATTTTCCATATCTTCCGTTTCTTTCTGCAAGCTGTTTTCCGCATTTTGGGCATTTTTCATCAAGAAGTTTAGCTTCATTATCTGATTGGACAACAGTTCCGTCTGCAGAGATTTTTTTTGTATTCTTGCAATCAGGATAACCTGTGCAGGCAAGAAATCTTCCGAATCGTCCACGTTTAACTGCCATATCTTTACCACACTTATCGCACACCTCTTTAATCTCTTCCTCTACCACGGGAATTATCTTCCCTTCGTCGTCAACGGTAAAATCTGTTGTATTTTTACATTCGGGATAACCGGGACAGGCAAGAAACGGTCCGTTTCGTCCCCATTTCTTAACCATCAGCTCTCCGCATTTCTCACACTTTATGTCAGTAACCTCTTCTTTGACCTCCATCTCTTTTTGAGCCACATCGAGGTCTTTTTCGAATTTTTCGTAAAAATCATTAAGCACTGCGCTTCGCTCGGTTTTCCCCTCTTCTATCTCATCAAGGCGATTTTCCATTGATGCCGTGAAATCCGAATTGATGATATCGGGAAAACTTCCAACAAGAAGATTGTTTATAAGCATGCCCAATTCGGTAGGGATAAATTTCTTCTTTTCCTTTACAGTGTAGTTCCTGTTCTGAATCTTATCCATAATTGCAGCATATGTGCTCGGTCTTCCGATACCCAGCTTTTCAAGCTGTTTCACAAGAGAAGCTTCGCTGAATCTCGGCGGAGGTTCCGTGAAATGCTGTTTGGGGATTAATTCAAGAAGCTTGACTTCTTCGCCTTCTTTCATTTCCGGAAGAAAGACATCCTTATCATTACCACCGTTTTCATCTTCTTTGCCGGCATCATCCTTTTTCTCGGTATATACTTTTTTAAACCCGTCGAACTTCAGCACCGTTCCATTTGCCCTGAAAAGATACTCACCTGCCTGAATATTTACAGAAGTGGCATCAATTATTGCCGGGGTCATCTGACTGCTTATGAATCTTTTCCAAATGAGGGAATAAATCTTGAACTGGTCTGTTGAAAGATTCTGTGCAATTTCTTCGGGGTCGTATGAAAGGGAAGTGGGCCTTATTGCTTCGTGGGCATCCTGCGCGCTCTTTCCCTTTGCGTATTCGGGAGATGATGAGGGAAGGTACTTTTCACCGTATTTTTCCCCGATATAATCCCTTGCCGCATTTTTGGCTTCATCTGCAATCCTTACCGAATCGGTTCGCATATAAGTAATCAATCCTGTAGTACCCTCTCCGCCTATGTCGAGCCCTTCATAAAGCTGTTGGGCGACAACCATTGTTCTTTTGGCTGAAAAACCGTAATGGCGATATGCTTCCTGCTGAAGAGTGCTTGTAATGAAAGGAGGCAGAGGATATCTCTTCCGTTCTTTCCTGGTTATCTTCCTGACGACATATTTTTCATCCTCAATGGCTTTCAGGATATTGTCAGACTCATCCTTATTCGTTACTTTTATCTTTTCATTTTGAAACTCGAGAAGGCGTGATTTAAAAACCGGCGGAGTCGACGCCTCGTGCATTGCTTCTATTGTCCAGTATTCTTCTGAAACAAATTTTTTAATTTCATCTTCGCGCTCACATATAAGCCGTAAAGCTACTGACTGCACTCTCCCCGCGCTAAGACCGTACATAACCTTCTTCCAGAGAAGCGGACTTATCTTATATCCCACAAGGCGGTCAAGCACCCTTCTTGCCTGCTGTGCCTCAACCTTGTTTAAATCTATCTCTCCCGGTGAATTTATCGCTTTTTTTACCGCGTCTTTGGTAATCTCATTGAAAAGGACTCGGAATATCTTCTTTTCTGATTTTTTCTTTTTTCTTATTTCAGAGGCGACATGCCAGGCAATCATCTCACCTTCCCTGTCAGGGTCTGATGCAATATATATTTCTTCCACCTTCTCCGCGGCATCACGGATTTCCTTAACAGTTTTTGCTTTCCCTTTTATCACCAAATAAGAGGGTTCAAAACCGTTGTCAGGGTCGATGCCCAGTTTGCTTTTGGGAAGGTCCTTGATATGCCCCACAGTAGCTTTAACCTTGAAATCCTTACCTAATATCTTGTTTATGGTTTTTGCCTTTGCGGGCGACTCAACTATAAGTAATTTAGATGCCATTTTAAATATTAAAACTCCCTTCTATTTACCAACCAATCAATCTGACTCTTTTTTAAAATCATAGAAGATATAGAAATAATCCTTCCAAAGTCAAGCGATTTAACGGAGACCGCCCATTAAAAGTGTGATTGCGCTTAAAGAAAACCAGGATACAATGACAAAAAAGCGCTTTGTCAACTTATAAAAAAATCAATTAGTGGTTTATTGATTCCTTTGTCACCAGTTTTCGCCCAACACCTCGAAATGCGCCTGTTTATGGTCGCAGGCAGGACATACGCCCGGTGCTTCTGTGCCTTCGTGAAGATAACCGCAATTCATACAACGCCACACAACGGTTTTATCTTTCTTGAAAACTTTTCCATTGTCAATATTGGCGGCAAGTTCAAGATATCTTTTTTCGTGCTGTTTCTCGGCAACGGCAATCGATTCGAAAACCTTCGCTATATTATCGAATCCCTCTTCGCGGGCAATCTTCGCAAAACCGGGATACATTTCTGTCCACTCGTAATGCTCGCCCGCGGCGCCTGCCTTGAGATTCTCTGACGCGCCCTTTATCATCCCAAAGGGAAATGCCCCGGTAATTTCCACTTCTCCGCCTTCCATCAACTTAAATAGTCTCTTCGCATGCTCCCTCTCCTGATTCGCCGTCTCTTCGAAGATTTCCGAAATCTGCCTGAAACCTTCCTTCTTCGCGGCAGAAGCATAATAGGTATAGCGGTTTCTTGCCTGCGATTCTCCCGCAAATGCCGCCATCAGATTCTTTTCAGTCCTGCTTCCCTTAAGCGCCATATTTTTCTCCTTTTTATTTATATTGTCTCCCAAAACATTCTTATCATTCATTTATCTTTTTTAAAAGCCACGCAATATTTTCACCAAGGTCTTTCATATTCTTAAGCCCTTCGTCATCTTTCATAACATCGCCCTTATCGAGCCCAACGCCGAAATTCCAGTATGTTGACCCCACAACTATCATCCTGCTCATCTGAAAAAGATGATTGATTGAATCATAAGCATGTACTGCACCGCCTCTTCTCACAGCAATCACCGCCGCGCCTATTTTCCTGCCGAGAAGTCCTCCGTTCGCATAGGCAACAAACCCGAGACGGTCAATGAGAGCTTTAAGCTCCGCGGTAACATCAGTGAAATATGTGGGTGAGCCAAGAATGATTCCGTCAGCGGAAAAAGCTTTTTCAATGCAGTCGTTAATGATGTCATCTTTTACTGCACATCTTCTATCCTTGTTTTTCCAGCACTGCATACAGGCAATACAACCACGCACCTTCTGTCCGCCAAGCTGAACAAACTCTGTTTCGATACCGGCGCTTTTAATTGGCTTAAAAACCTCTTTTATCAACTGCTCCGTATTCCCGCCCTTTCTCGGACTTCCGTTAAAGGCAACAACCTTCATAGATTATCTCCTTATATATTTGATAAACAGAATGAATATCATTTTGCGGTGACGATAGATTGATTCCAATTTATTCCAAAGGATTTCAAAAAAATTCTTTGCAAAAAATATGTTTTGCATTGTGTACTTATTATAAATAAATATTGCAAAAAAAATAATTTTAATAATTAATTAAGAACATTATGACTTCACAATCAAATCTATCTGATTTTGATCTTTTCCGGAAATGCGCAGTCAGTGATAAAAATGCGCGGTCAACCTTTGTTAACAGGTTTTCAGGCCTTGTTTATGATTCTATTCACAAAATCTTTAAAGCTAAAAACGTAAAGTAGAACACTGAAGACATAGATGATACTTTTCAGAACATTTTTATAAAACTCTTTGAAAACAACTGTAAACGAATCCGCCAGTTTCAGGGAAAAAACGGATGCAGTCCCGCCACCTGGATCAGAACCATCGCGGTAAGAACAACTCTTGACTTTGTAACAACAAATAAAAAGTTTTACTCTCTTAACGATTCCAAAGAAGATAAAGATCCTCCCTTAAATTTAATAAAAGACAGTAAAGAACTTCCTGATGAAAGCCTTGAGAAGAAAGAAATGGAAGAAATTAAGGAAAAAGTGATTAAAGAACTTTCACCACAGGACCAGCTTTTCCTGAAATTGTACTATGAAAGAGATTTACCTCCTGAAGAAATTGCAAAAATTATGAATCTCTC
>CAZJVM010000067.1:0-12947 GCA_964549305.1 uncultured bacterium | reverse complement strand
CAAAGGTACCAATAAGCGTAATGAATCTTTTCATAGAATCATTATATAAAATTGGCAAAGGATTTCAAATATCGGAATACCGCCTTCAACATAATAAAAATCCCTGTATGGACAATTTATTGAAATGTTCAAATTGATGTTGACAATGACATCATTGATTAATAAGTAATAATAGTTTTTTAAGAGAAAATATATTCCATATTTATACCAAAAATTGAATGCGATTATTTCTTGAAAGGAGAATAAAATGCCGAACAGCAATTCGCCTGTAGATGGGAATGTACAACCCCCGCCGAAGATGGGATTAAAGGTTTTTGACAGCCACACACACGCGGGATTCGAGAAAAAAGACATCGAGAAAAGACCCGGTTGCAGTCGCCTTTGGATGGCAAGAGACGGTGTAACTTCACAGACTCAGATGGCGCTTCGCGTTATGCTCGGAGACCCTGACCCCGTGAAACCGATCACAAAGGTTGAAGACATCCCTGACTTCAGCGTCGAAACGATGATTAATATTTTCAATGATGCCGGTGTCCAAATGGCGCTGGTAACGGGAATGGACACCATTTCAGACCCGCCCTACAATGATTACTGGCACGTGCCTATGGAATATGTAAAGGAGGAATTCCTCGACAAATACCCGAACCGGTATGTTGGGACCGCCGGAGTGAATCCGAAAGCTGAGTTGAGCCAAAAGATCGAAACAGTGCACAAGGCAAAAGAACTTGGATTCAAGGGAGTAAAGATTCACACGCCTACGGCGGGATATCCGAATGACAGGGAAAGATGCTATCCCATTTACGAAAAATGCGTGGAACTGGGACTTCACGTTGAAATCCATACGGGAGTGGAAGAAATTCCCGGCACAAGGGCGAAGTATCAGGACCCCGTTTACATCGATGATGTTGCGGTGGATTTCCCGGATTTAAGAATACTTCAGCTTCACTGCGGAGCGATGAACAATCCGAGACTTGCCATATGGAATGTAATCAGGCATCCGAATGTATACACCGACATAACCGTGCCTCATCCAATGCTGATGCAATTCAACTATTATATGAACCTTGACCATATAAGAATGTTAGAGCAGATTGTTCCTCATAAAGTATTTTTTGGCACTGATTCTCCCCTGATTTTACCCATTTACAAAACCGCTCTCGAGTACATTAAACTTCTTCCCATTTCACCGCAATTCAAGAAAATGCTTCTTTTTGACAATGCTTATAATTTCTACTGCGGTGACTGGAGGGACAAACAGGCGGCTAAAAACAAGGAGAAGAAATGAGTTACGATGTTGCTATAATAGGCGCCGGACCGGCGGGACTTATGGCCGCAAAACGGGCGGCTGAAAAGGGATTGAAGACAGTCCTCGTTGAAAAAAGAAAAGATGTTGAGACAATTACCCGCTGTTGCTGTATGAATTTTATCCTCGACGAAGGATATATGGGAGATGACGCTCAATACAAAGACGGTAAAATGTTATTTCCGAAAACCGGTTTTGAAGTTGATTACAAAGGAAAAATCAAACCGGTAAATACAAAAATCTATCGCTCGCCTTCAGGCAACGAGTTAACCTTTCAAAACAGAAAAACCGGAAAACCGATATCATACAGGTTTGACAAGGGACTTCTTTTAAAAGACCTGTGGAATGAATGCGCGAATAAAGGAGTAACTCTCCTGGGAGAAACATCGGCATATAACGCGAGAGACCTTGGCAACAGCGTGGAAATAGATATCGTAAGCAAGAAAAAACACGACAAAATCACGGCAAAGAAAGCGATAATAGCAGACGGCGTGAATTCGAGAATTTCAGAGGCAATTGGTCTCAATGAAGGAAGGACATATTTCGCCACGGGACTTGCAATGATTTTCGAAATCGAAGGTGTAGAGAATTTTCCCGAAGCGTCGTGGATAGGCCATTTCGGAAGGACTTATTATTCCAATGCCGCGGTACTTATGGGAATAACCCTCGAGGAAGGCATAGTCGAAATCGTGGCTTTGGGCGGAAAGAATTGTTATCCCTCCGAAATCTGCAAAAATTTTATGACAAAGGGAAGACTTGCGGATGATTTTAAAAAAGCGAAGGTCGTCCGCTCAACGGGATGCTCCGCAAAAGCATACACCGGAATGAAAAAACCCTATAAAGGAAACTTCATAGCAATCGCGGATTCAGCGGCATATGTGGAAGTTGAAACTCAGGGTGCTTTTATGTGCGCGTACAGGGCAGTCGAAGCGCTTGCAGATGAATTCGAAGGTAAAAACGGTTTTGAAGAATACACGAAATGGTGGCTCGAGTCCTTTGAATTTAACGGTGAGGACTTTCTTCAGGTTGCTCAGGGGTATGCCCTTATTCCCACATACACCGACGAAGAGCTCGATTATCTCTTCGCTTTGGGTTCGACAATGGAATTGCCCGGAACCTACAGCCAATATAAAACTCCTAAGCTTATGTGGGAAGCATTCCTTCAGGACCCCGAAAGAATTAAGAAGGAAAAACCCGAGCTTTACGCGAAAATCGAAAAAAGAAGCAGCGTAACTCTGAAAGGCACTTTTTAAAGGATAAAATTATGGCAATCACGATAGATAATGAAACCTGTATCGCCTGCGGATGCTGTATCGACGCATGCACTCAGGGCGCCCTTGAACTGGAAGAAAACAACGCGGTTATTGACGAGGAAACGTGCATCGAATGTCTCGCCTGCATAGATATGTGCCCCGTTAAAGCAATTTCGCAATAGGAAAAAATATAGCTCTATTAAATGCCGGAAAGGCAGGGGGGAGGAACCGAAATCAAAATTCGTTTTGTCTTTAACGACCCCTATTTTTTTATTTCTTCCGGACGAAATCTCTTGAATTTCGCCGTAACGCGCACATCCCGTTTATCAGGTCAGAAATATGATTTATGATGTTGCAATCATAGGCGGAGGTCCCGCCGGATTAATCGCAGGCAGAGAGCTTGCCTCAAAGGGCGTAAAGACGATTCTCGTCGAAAAACGCGCCGATGTAGGAAACATCACCCGTTGCTGTTGTATGCACCTTATCCTCGATGAAGGATATATGGGGGAAAGCGTAAACTACGAAAAGGGTGAGTTCATTTTTCCGGAAAACGGATTCAGAGTCCACTACAACGGAATCATAAAACCTGTTTATGACAAATTCTATATATCACCATCGGGACACAAACTCACATTTTCAAATACCGAGACAAAGAAGCCAATAGTCTTTAAATTTGACAAGGGCGCACTTTTAAAAAGTTTATGGCAAGAGTGCTCTTCCCTTGGCGTTGAGATGAGAGATAAGACGGTTGCATACGGCGCAAAAGACTCCGGCAGCGAAGTTGAAATAAAGACTGTATCACACAGAAAAAGAGAAACGGTAAAAGCCAAAAAAATAATCATTGCAGACGGCGCTAATTCCATTATTTCCGAGACTCTGGGACTGAACAAAGAGAGAAAGTATTTTGCAACAGCGCTTTCCACGATTTACGAGCTTAAAGGCGTAAAGGATTATGTCAATGCTTCGTGGATAGGACATTTCGGCAGAAACTATTTCTCCAATGTTCCGGTTTTTATGGGAATAGGTCTCGAAGATGATGTGACGGAGTTAGTATGTGACGCCCAGAGCTTTGAAAGTTTTACAAAAAAAAGCCGTCTTTCCAATATTTTTGAAAACGCGTCAATCGTAAGGAAAACGGGTTGTTCCATAAAAGTTTTTACATCTCTAAAAAAACCATACAAAGGCAATGCTATCGCGCTCGGCGATGCCGCATCTTATGTGGAAGTGGAGACTCAGGGCGCTATGATGTGCGGATACAGAGGCGCGAAAGCGGTTATGGATGAATTTGAAGGCAAAAACGGGTTCGGCGATTACGAAAAATGGTGGATGTCCGAATTTGAATTCAATTCAGACAAATTCCTTCGTGTGGCACAGGGATACGCGCTGATTCCCACATATACCGATGATGAGATAGACTACCTTTTCTCCCTTGCAGAGGACAGGATATTCCCCGGCACTTTCAGCCAATACAAGACCCCCGAGCTCATTTGGGGCGCGTTTCTTGAGAAGAAGGATAAAATAAAAAGCGAACGTCCGGATTTATTTAAAAAAATCGAAAAACTCGATGAGATGTCGCTGAAGGATTCTTTTTAAAAAATCGTTAAACAGGGAGTAACGTAATGAAACATTATCTTGATAAGTTATTTAAGGAAATCGGTAAGGAGTTGACTGTCGGGGAAATATTTCCTTTTGAGGATTTGACGGACTTCAAGGCAAAGGGAAAAAACGGCGAGGTTGTTCTGAGCGGTCAGGTAAAGCATTTCAAATCGGACAAAATCGAAAAGATTGCCTACGGCAATTACACTATGAGCGGCGCTGAGATAAACGGCATAAGCATCATACCCGCGGATAATTACGATATTCCCATCTTTGCCTGCAACCTGAGTTCAACGCCCAAAGGCATAAATATGGATGTTGATTTTTACGGCACAAAAGACCCTGTTTTAAATTACGATTACCTTGACAAATACTATACGCCCCTCAAGGCAACATATGACGAATTTCTCGCCTTTGAACAGGTAATACCACTTGAGTCGGACTTCTTCTGGTCAAGGACAATGAGGTCGCCCTACTGGGTTAAAGGACTTTGCCCCGAATCTGATTGCGAAGATTTCGTAAACCTGAGTTTTAAAAGACTGCTTCTCTGGCTTGATTTGTATAAGTCTTCAGCACCTGTTGCGGATAAAGCGGAAATCGGGCTCATTAAAAAACGGAAATCAATGATAAGAAAAGTCACCGCGGAAGGCGACCCGGGAAAAGCGAGATATTTTGACAAAATCCTCGAAGATAAAAACATCATTCAGAGAATCACCGACGCTATGATATAATTATAATAACTGGAGGAAACAATGGCAAAAGTATCGGGAGTTGATTTCAAAGCGACAAATCTGGATATTGTTCTGGCTGTTGCAATCACCGCGGGACTGCCTTTTTTGTGCAAGGGGCTTTATGATTTATCGGGCGCACTGCTTCCTATTCTCGTCTACTACGGCATCTGCTGGGGCGTGGTAAAATGGCGAAGAGGTACCGTCGATTACAACTTCCCGGAAAAGCTGATTACTCCGCTTTTTGTATTTCTCTTTGTTCTTATGATGATACTGATTGCCTCCGCGGCATACATTACACCGCTGACACCTGAAGAAGAAACGACTTTCGGAGGTTTCGCATTCACGCTTCTCGTCTGGTGTACTGTAAATGCTTTCACAGAGCAGTTAATCTGGGTTTATATATATGATGCCTTTGCAAACCGCTTCGAGGGAAAATGGACCAAAATTTTAGGACACGGACTTGGGCTCATTTTCTTCTGGGGATTCATAGGACTCATTCACGTCATTTTCTGGACAAAGTTTCTTCTCGGGATGGAACCGGTATCTCCCTATTTCCAGATATTTATGTTTCTCCAATATCCCATAACAATAGGCTACCTCGTAATCTACCGCAAAACACGGAGTATGTGGCCACTTGCCATACTTCATTTTCTGCAGGATATAGGGGGAGTCATCGCGGCAAAATACTCAATACTGCCTTACCTTTTTAAATAAGGAGAAAAAATGAGCGCACCGGATGTTTCTTTGGGAGTTGCCCTTTATGACTATCTCCCGAATATAGTTTTCATCATTGGAATATATTTCATAATCGCCAGCATAAGGAAGGAAATAAACAACGGTTATTATATTGCAATGATAGTCGCATCCGTATTTGTGGTAACGGCAGGCACGCTCAAGGCAACGTGGAAACTCCTGATTGCTCTTGTAGATAAAGACATCAGAATACTTTCGGATGTGCAGTTTCCCCTAATGGGCATCGGTTTCTTAATCATCTTTTTCGTTCTTCTTATGGTGCTTCTGAAAAAGGGCGGAGGAGAAATGACAAAGTTAAATGCTGTCGGAATGGCTTCTTCAAAAAAGATTTTTCTTCCAATGATGATACTCGCGGGTCTGGGGATGACAATATGCCTGATTCTCCTGTCAATACGCAGAAAAGCAACAGGCGCAACAATATTCTTTATCCTCGATATACTAATGACATTCAGTCTCGGTTACATAGGCAGGCAGTTTGACTTTACTTCAAACTACGCGGTTTTCCTCGAGCAGACTCTCAATGTATCATCGAGAATAATCTGGGCAATCGGATGCTATTTTCTGTGGAAGAAAAGCAAAACCCTTGAAGGCGCTACATCATAGCGTGAGCAAGTTTTTCAGTTAACTCGTTGCCGAATACTTTTTGAATAACCGTTTTATCGGGCTCTTTTTCGCGCATAACCTCGACCATACATTTTTTTCTGTACGCGATTGCTTTCGCCCGGTCATCGGAAACGGGTTTCTCTTCCTGAAACATCTGAAGCCATACATCGAGATACGCGTGAATCAGTTTATGCACCTCTTCCGCCTTGTCCCTGGCAATGGGTGACATAAAGAAATAAGGCGATGTGCGGACTCTCACCCACGAATAATCGGAAGGTTTCCACTTGAAATCCCCGGAATTTCTGGCCTCCAAAAAAACATCCGTCAACTGCTCATAGTATTTGTCAATGTAATCCTGATGCTCTACAAGGTCAACTGCCGGATAGAGGTCCACATCAAACTGGATAATTTCCGGCATCTCCATATAGTTAATGGCAAATGTGGAGATATTGTAATTGGTTTTTGGTTTCAGTCCCGTGTTGAAATAGGTCATTCCGGGCGCCACATTAATTTCGGCAATGGAGTATTTATCTATTTTATCGCTTTTATATCCCCTGAAACTTCCGGCATCCCTGCCGTCAAGCGCTTTAAAGCTTTCAAGGTCTTTATATTCCTCTATCAATTCGAGATTTGTAACCTGAGAGACCTTCTTGAAAATCTGGTCGATTATCTTTTCGCTCATTTCAAAATTCCCCTTTTTAAAATTAAAAGTATGATTTTTTATACTGAATTTTTTCAGAAAAACCAGAAGAAATTTGAACTTCTTTTTTAAAAGGTGATAGATTACAGGAGGTAAAAGAGGAAAACAATATGTCTGAAAAGGGAAGAAAGATATTCATAACGGGGGCAACGGGTTTCATAGGCAGGTGTATAGTCTCAGAAGGCATAAAACAAGGATATTCCTTCACCTGTCTTGTAAGAGACCCGTTAAAGGCGAAATCCCTTCTCCCCTTTGAGCAATGCTCCTTTATCGGTGGAGATATTACAAAAAAGGAAACCCTCTGGAATGCCATAAGGGGAGAAAAAACAGTAATCAATCTTGTGGGAATCATTGCAGAGAGGAAAAATGTAACATTTGAAAATATTCATTACAAAGGAGCAAAAAACATCATCGACGCGGCAAAATCATCGGGAGTGGAAAAATTCATTCAAATGAGCGCACTGGGAGTAAGGGAAAACGGCAAAACTCGCTACCAGATTACAAAATGGAAGGCGGAAGAATATTTAAGAAATACCGGCTTGAAATATACAATTTTCAGGCCTTCCGTTGTTTTTGGCAGGGAAGATAAATTCATAAATTTATTCGTTAAAATTCTTAAATTCTCTCCTTTTTTCCCTGCAATTGGGAAAGGTACTCTCGAACCTGTATGGGCAGGCGATGTGGCAAGATGCTTTATCGAATCAATAGATAACGGTGCAAGTGACGGCAAAACAATCGAACTTGGAGGAGGAAAGGTTTATTCGCAGGCGGAATTGTTGAACACGATATGCGCAAAAATGAAATTCAAAAGATTGATTTTTCCAATGCCTCGCCTTGCGGCAGGAATCGCCGCACTCCTCTCGGAGTTCACAATGCCCGCACCGCTTCTTACGAGAGAGCAGTTGATAATGCTCGATGAAAAAAATCAGGTTTCCGGAGAAACCCCTGCAAATATATTCAGTTTCTCATTTAAAACTCTTGAAGATTATCTCGATGAACTATAAACTAAAATAGTAGTGAGATTTATCTTTTAGCATTTCTACTAAATCCTGAAGGAGTGTAGAAAAATGAAAAAGATGATACTTCTCCTTGCCTTTCTGATTATTTTTTCCACATTTGTAATTCCCTTTTCTTTCGCGCAGGAGCAAAAACTTGCCGTAGTAATGATTATCGCCCAAAATAATTTCCGTGACGAAGAACTGTTTGTCCCCAGAGAATTCCTTGAGTCAAAGGGTATTTCCGTTACTGTTGCCTGCAGTTCAAAATCCACGGCGCGGGGAATGTTCGGCAAAGAGGTAACTCCGGACATAACAATCGATGAAGTTGATATGAAAAAATATGACGCTCTAATCCTTGTAGGAGGAATAGGCGCAAGCCAATACTACAGCGATAAGAGAGTGTACGCCTTTGCGAGGGAAGCAAACAGCTCAAAAAAAATCATTGCCGCAATATGCCTTGCCCCCGTTACACTTGCCAATGCGGGGATTCTCAAGGGAAAATCGGCAACAGTGTTTAACAGCGCCACAATATTTCTTAAAAAAGGAAAAGCCAGGTATGTTGACAAACCGGTAGTCGTTGACGGAAATATCATCACTGCCGACGGACCTTATGCTTCAAAGGATTTCGCCAGGGCAATCTATGCCGCATTGACCAATAAGTAGAAAAACATCATTCACCGATTACTTTTATCAGAAGCCGTTTATTTCTCCTGCCGTCAAACTCCGCGTAAAAAACCTGTTGCCAGGGACCGAAGTCCGCTTTGCCGTTTGTTACAGGTATGATGACCTGATTTCCGATGAGAAGACTTTTAAGATGTGAATCTCCGTTGACTTCGCCTGTCCTGTGATGGCGGTAATCGGGTCCGTCAGGAGCAAGCTTTTGAAGCCATTCCTCTATATCCTTTTTTATTCCCGACTCCTCATCGTTTATAAAAACCCCTGCCGTTATGTGCATTGCCGAAACAAGCGCCATACCTTCCTTAATCGCGCTTTTATGAATCGCTTTTTCAACATCCGCGGTTATATTCACAAGTTCCAGTTTTTTTTCAGTATTGAATGTAAGGTATTCGTTATAGGATTTCATTCACTTTCCCCTTCCCTATTTGAAAAGCTTCCCTTTTATTTTTGGCGCTACCATTCCGGAGATTTTCCGCTGAAGATTAAAGTGTCTTCATCTATCCAGCTTGGCATTTCCACGTAAAGGGGGAAAAGCCCCTTGGATATTTTAACCCGTCCACTGCCGTCTGTGTTAATTATAAAAATTCCGAACGCATTGAACGTTTTATTGTTTACCGACCAATAGGTCAGCTTGCTTCCGTCAGGCGACCAGGTCGGCACTGCTTCAGCGGACTTTCTCCCCGTGATTTTCCTGAGTCCGGTGCCGTCAATGTTGATTGTATAGATATCATATTTGCCAAGACCGTGGTTTCTCTTGTTATTTTTATGCCTTTCAAAAGCGACCATCGTTCCGTCAGGTGAAATTTTAGGATCCATATCCCCCAGGGGTGTTCCCTCGATTGTCTTTTTTAACTTTGGATACGTCAATCTTTTCTTATTGCTTCCGTCACTGTTCATTTTCCAGATTTTTACATTTGATTTTTTGTATGGATTCCACTTTGTAAACACTATTATATCGCCTATCCGGTGAGGGTCCATTTCATAGCGTTTTTTTGTGGAAGTAAGGCGGGTAAAACCACTGCCGTCGATATTTATCGTAGCAATGTCAAACTGCTTTTTATGACGGTTTGTGGAAAATATTATGCTTCCCCCGTCAGGACTCCACACCGCGCCGAAATCGGCGTAATCATTATCTGTAAGCAAAGTATAATTACTGCCGTCAATATCCATTATTCCTATTTCAGAAGCATTCATATCGTCTTCGCCCACTCCGGTGCCGTTTGTATCTTTCGTAAAAACAGTAAAAAGTATCTTCGTCCCGTCTGGAGAAACGTGAGCGTGGTTTTCATAATAACTGTTGAAGGTAAGTCGCGTGAGTCCGGTGCCGTCAATATTTATGGTAAGAAGTTCCGCTATTGTATCGTTTACCTTTTTTCCCGAATTCGAACCGTCTTTGTTTTCCGCGTATACTGACAGGAGTGGAAAAATCAGCAAAATAACGGCAATTATCTGTATTTTTAAAAAATTCCTCATATCAATCAGAGTCAATATATAACTTTTCACACAAGTTTCATAAGCTAAAAAAAAGTTAGTAAAAATTCAACCTTTCCACAAGATATCTTCCTGTATGCGACCTTCCGCAGACAATTATATCATCAATGCTTCCCTGGCACACAATTTTTCCTCCCCCATCGCCTCCTTCTGGTCCCATATCTATAACATAATCGCACTGAAGAATAAAATCGGGGTTATGCTCCACAGCAAGCACTGAATGTCCCTGACTGACCATTCTTCTGAATACAACTACGAGGTTTTCGATGTCCGCCATATGAAGTCCCGTAGTGGGTTCATCGAAGAGAAAAAGATATTTCGACGATTTTTTCTGCTCAGCAAGCATACCGGCAAGTTTAAGGCGTTGTGCCTCTCCTCCGCTCAGTGTGGATGTCCTCTGCCCAAGACGAAGATATCCAAGTCCCATATCAGATAAAAACGAAAGTTTCCTTAATACCTTTTTAGAGTCTTCAAAAAATATTTCCGCCTCGCTCACTGTCATATCGAGAATTTCCGCTATATTCTTCCCGCGGTATTTTACTGACAAAACCTTCTTCGTAAAACGTCTGCCCTCACACTCCTCGCAGACCATATCGATATCCGCCAGAAACTGCATCTCGATTCTTTCAAATCCCAAACCCGCGCACCTGGGACACCTTCCCTCGCCCGCGTTAAAGGAAAAATGGCTTTCCGTCACTCCCTCGATACGCGCAACTCTGCAATCCGCCATTATTTTCCTTATTTCATTGTATGCCTTAACATAAGTCACGGGATTGGAACGCTTCGATTTTGCCGGCGGAGACTGGTCAATGAGAATTACGTCATCGATGTATTCACTGCCATCAATTTTGGCGCAGTGTTTTTTACCGTTTGGCTTTCCTTCTTTGACCGCTTTCAGCGCGGGATACAGTATTCCCTTCATAAATGTTGACTTCCCCGAACCTGAAACTCCCGTAACGCAGGAAAATCTGCCAAGCGGAACCCTGAAATCCTCTCCCCTGATGTTATTTCTCCTCGCTGCCCGCACGACAATCGCTTCTTTCGATTTGTTTATCACATTCCTCCTGGCAAATGACGGAGGCATATCTATGTATTTCGCGGTTACGGATTTTTTATCTTCTTTCAATTCATCGAAAGTCCCCTCAAAAACAACCTCGCCTCCCTTTTCACCTGCGCCTGGACCAAGGTCAATTATATGTCCGGCCATTTTTATCACCGATTCATCGTGCTCGACTATGACAACAGTATTACCTCGTCCGCTTAAAGCGGAAAGCACGCCTTTCAACTTGTCCGTATCGCGCGGATGAAGTCCTACCGTAGGCTCATCGAGGACATACAAGGTTTCCGTAAGAAGGGAGCCAAGAGCTTTTGACAGGTTTATCCTCTGCATCTCTCCACCGCTCAATGTCCTTGCCTGCCTGTCAAGAGTCAGATATCCAAGCCCCACATCGAGAAGATACCCTACCCTGCTTCTTACCTCCCTCAATACGACCTCGCCGGATTTGAAGCATTCGCCGTCAAATGATGAGGAATTGAAAAAATCACCAAGCGTCCGTACCGGCATTGTCTGAATCTCAAATATATTTTTCCCGAGAATTTTTACTTCCAGTGATTTTCTCTTCAGTCTGCTTCCGCGGCATTCCGGACACCGCCTGTACATTCTGTATTTCGAAAGCAAAACCCGAATATGCATCTTGTATCTTCGTTCTTCGAGATAGGCGAAAAACCCCTTTATTCCCCAAAAATCATCATTGCCGTCGATAAGCAGTTTTCTGTCTTCGGGAGAAAGGTCATTGAAGGATGATGAGAATGAAATGCCTTTGTTTAAAAATTCACGCCTTAAAGGAATGTAAAACTCCTCATAGGCGGGGGAATTCCACGGCGCGACGGCACCTTTGTTAAAAGGGAGGGTTTTGTCGGGAATTATCTTGTCAATGTCGTAATCAATGACTCTTCCGAAACCATGGCAGGAGTCGCAGGCACCTGCCGGTGAATTAGAAGAGAAATGCGCCGGTGACAATTTATCAAATTTTTCCCCGCATTCGGGACAGGCAAATGCAAAAGTAAATATTTTAACCTTCGAGTCTTCCGTCATTATTCCCCACTCATCGCTTTCAAACACTTCTGCCGACTCGATGCTTTCAACTATTCTCTTTCGTTTCCCGAAGCAAATATCAAACCTGTCGGAAACGACATATATCATGTCGCCTGATTTCAGCGCATCCGCTTCAATCTCATCGATATACACTACTTTTCCGCCCGCAATAACACGCGTAAACCCTTTTTCCTCTATGCGTCTGCGCGCCTCTTCGCCGTCTTCGAAGTCACTTGACAATAGCGGAATGAAAGAAACGGCATTTGTGCCCCCGAAACCGGCAAGTAGATAATCGGAGAGACTTTGAGGAGAAAACTTCCGTGCTTCAACATTACACCGTGGACAAACCGTAACGCCGCACCTTGAGAAGAGAAGCTTCAGATAATCATTTATTTCGCTTAAGCTTCCTACCGTCGAACGGGAATTTCTAACTGTGTTTTTCTGCTCAACAGCGATTGCCGGCTGAACTCCCGTTATTTCATCTACATCGGGCTTTTTCATCTTCTCGATAAACTGCCTTGCATAGGTCGAAAGACAGTCAACATAGCGGCGTTGTCCTTCGGCGAATATGGTATCAAAGGCAAGCGAGGATTTCCCCGAACCGGAAAGACCCGTTATTACCGTTATTTTGCCATCAGGCACAGTGCAGGAAATGTTCCTGAGATTATTTACTCTTGCTCCCCTGATTTTCATATAAAAACATCTCCTGAAATGTTTGGCATAAGGAATATTGTATACTTAACATC
>CAZJVM010000066.1:0-12990 GCA_964549305.1 uncultured bacterium | reverse complement strand
GCTGTTTTTTATAGTATGAGTATCAATTTGTCAAATAAAAAAACGTTTGTATTTTTCAATAAGGATAAAAACTTCCCCATTGACCTGAAAAAAATAATTTAAATATATTTAAAAATAATAACTCTAAGCAAAAATAATATTTTATATCTTGATTCTTTACCATCCTTTTACTAAATCCAATGAAAAAATCGCATAGTTATTTGATGTTTTTTTACTTTGCATATATGATTTTTAGATTTACAAAAGTGGAAGATTTGTTTTACCGTTCCAACATTCATAATTTTAAGGAGATATTTTCTATGAGCAATGTAAAAGCTACGGGTCCTTACGATTCAATGCGGGAATATATAAACGCTCTTGAGGAAAGAGGCAAGGTGCTTAGAATTCCGGAGATTGACCAGGACAAATATGAAGGCACTGCCTTTGTCTACAGAATGATTGAAAAACTTGGCGCGGACCGCTGTCCCGCGCTTATTTTTGAAAAAGTGAAAATCAACGGCGAATTGATGGAAGGTCCGGTTATTTCCAACCAATTCTGCGGATGGGAAACCGCGGCGATGATGTTTGGAGTGGAAAATGTTACCGATGACGCGGGCGCGATGTACAGGGCGGTAATGGATAAACTTATCGGTTTCGTTGACAATAACGGCAAATGGAAGAGAATCAAACCCGTTGAATTCAGCGGAGACAACCCTCCCTGCAAGGAGGTTGTAATAGAGGAAAATGATGTTGATGTCTATAAATTTCCCTGGTTTAAGAACAATCCCGGCGATGTTGCCCAATACATAAACACGGGTTCGGTTTTTATGGAAGACCCTCAGCTTGGCCGAAATGTGGGCACTTACAGGTTGCAGGTAAAGGGAAAAAACAAGATAGGGATGAATACCGAACCGGGACAGCACGGTTGGCAGTTTATAATGAAAGCGGTCAGGCAGGGGCAAAAATCGATTCCCGCGGCAATCGCTCTCGGGGTTGAGCCCGTAATCTATTCTATGGCAAGCACCAAGGTGGCAGATATGGGCGAAGACGAGTTAGAGTATGCCGGGGGTGTAAAGGGTAAACCCGTAGAACTCGTTAAATGCGAAACAAGCAGTCTTATGGTACCCGCGGAGGCGGAAATGATTATCGAAGGCGACGTCATCGCGGAGATGGAGGAGGAAGGACCTTACGGCGAAATGTACGGCTATATGGGTAAAAAACACGAAACCTATTATATGAATGTGAAAGCGATAACTCATAAAAAGAATCCCTGGACATTCAACAATTTCACGGGAGTGACTTATACATCCCATATGCTGCCGTGGCAGGTTGGCAACTATATCAAACTTAAGCAGGTCATTCCCTATATGACGGATTTATATTCTCCAATGGAAGCTATAGGCATATCTATTTTAAGCATCAGCAAGAGGTTCCCCGGAATGGGTATCACTGCGGGGCAGATTGCGCTGGGAGTGGGGACGTCGAAGATTATAATAGTCGTAGATGACGATGTGGATGTTACCAATATTACTGAAGTCCTTCACGCGGTTTCCACGAGATGGCAACCCCATCCGGCAAGTCTGATTATACCTCAGGCATTTAATATGGGGCTTGACCCGAGTATGAAGCAGAGAGGTATTTCGAGCAAGATTGTAATCGATGCCACAAGACAGCTTCCAATTGAGGGAGGACCCGCGCAATGGCCTCTCATAAGCAAGGTTCAGCTGGAAAAAATGGTTCCCGAGTCCTTTAAATTAGTTGATGAAAAATGGGATGAATACTGGAAGAACAGCGGAAAATAAAAAAAATATTTTAGATAAAGCGCCTTTGCTGTTGCTCTTTGTTTTAGTGTGCGCATCTTTCGGGATTTCTTACTCGCAACCGGAAACTTTGGCGCAAGAGGTGAAAAAAATGCCTGACAATCTTCTCTTTCAAGCGGACAAATTTATGGACTCCTTCAAAGCCCGCGCTATCAGCGTAATTTCGGAATTCAACGGCGAGAAATGGGAAAAGAAAACATTTACCCATATGACACCGTCAGAGGAAAAGGATTCGGGAAGCGAATCTTCATACCGGCACGAAGTGAATGTTTCAAGAGGCAGTGTTTTCGAGAAAGCGACTGTATCGGAGATAGTCATAAAATATAAAAAACCGTCGGAATTTATGATTGAAAGAGGATTGGCAAAGGAAGGCGATCCTGTGGATATACGCGTTATACAGGTAGAAATATTTCCCCGTTCTTCAAAGATTCCCATGGGGCATCTCAATATCGAGCGCCTCGATGCCCGCAAAGATATAATCAATACGAACTTTGATGTCTTTCCCGCATCGACTCCTGAAGACGTCATAGAAGGAGTAAGGAAGAAAATGAAAGCTGTGGCGGAAAAATACGGCTATGACCACGAAAAGCTCAGTGCGGGCCTTCAAAAGCAATACAATATGGAAGAATGGGAAAAACCTCTTTCCGCAGGCGCAGGAATACAGCTCAAAATGCTCAACCTTTCCCGGGCTATGGGCATCGCGAAGGAAGGAGCGGAAACCCTTCTGTCATCATACGCGGATATTGTCAGGAAGCATAAAGATGAAGAGGAAAGCGGAAAGGATAAACTTCGAATGAATGAGATGCGCGCCCATTGGATGGAGTATCTTTTCCTGAAGGACGGCGCCGTTAAAATGGCAAGAGCGAGAAATCATCCCTTTGGAGCGATACGCCTTATGGGAATGCCGCCAACGGTGCATTACTGAAATAGCAAACTCCTTTATATTGTGCGAGGTTGATGAGAAATGGATAAATATTTCGGATGGTGCGGCAGGATTTTAGCCCTTGATCTTTCCTCGGGAGATATTCAGACAATCCCCACTGATAAGTACTGTGATAAATTCGTGGGAGGCAGGGGAATCCTTTCAAAAATTTACTGGGATTATTCAGATAGGGGAAAGGATGCCCTTCACCGCGACAGTCCTCTTATTCTTATGACGGGTCCTCTCGCAGGGACTTCTGCTGTCGCGGGTTCGAGATGGGTGATTGGAGGCAAATCGCCGCTTTTATATCCGGACCAGTTTTCATACGGTAATGTGGGAGGCAGTTTCGCTATTTCACTTAAATCGGCAGGATATGACGGGATAGTGATTACGGGAAAATCGGAGAGACCTTCCTATATACATATCAAAGATGACAAAATCAGATTTGAGGATGCCGGCGCATTGTGGGGAAGAAAAACCGATGACACTCTCGATGCTCTGGCGAAAAGTCATGGTGTTAATTCACAGGCGCTTTGCATAGGTCCCGCGGGAGAAAGGAAGATCAGATTTTCCATAATTATGAGTGACAGAGGCGCCTGCGCGGGCGCGGGATTCGGCGCTGTAATGGGGGCAAAAAACCTTAAGGCGATAGTCGTAGAGGGGAGCGGGAAACCGCTTGTGGCGAAACCCGACGAACTCAAGGAGACAAACGCGTACATCCGTTCTCTCATAAAGGGCAGAGAGCTTATAGGACTTGAGACTGCGGGGACCGAACTAGTAAAAAAGACCCCTTGTCCTGCCTGTCCCGCAGGTTGTCCGAGAGGAATATTGAAACATGTTTCCGGCAGAGAGGAATACAGAAAAAACTGCCAGTCGGCATTTATGTATTTTTTGTGGGACCAGAAATATAACAAGGGTGAATCCACTCCCAATACATTCATAGCGACTTCCCTTTGCAACAGAAACGGGCTCGATACGCACGAAATGGGAAGCATTCTCAGCTTTCTGTACAAGTGCGGTGAAAGAGGAATTTTGAACGATAAAGACACCGGAATTCCGCTATCTGAAATCGGAAGCCTTGAATTCATAGAAAATCTTGTTGATATTATTATAAATCGCAAAGGGTTGGGCGATTTGCTTGCGGAAGGCACAGTAAGGACGGGTAAGCAAATAGGGGATTCCTGCACAGGTATAATCGAAAGCTTCCTTACGCCCAACGGAAGGGATGCAAACTTTTACAATCCGAGATTTTTCCTTACAAACTCGGTTTTTTACGCAACGGAAACAACGAGCATTATAAATCAGCTTCACGAAATATGTATGCCTATGATGAAGTGGGTTATGTGGTATGCCACGAATGGAGCTATGTCCCCCGTGAGTACGGAAGTAATGCGGAAAGTTGCAAAAAAATTCTGGGGAAGCGAAAATGCCGTAGATTTCTCTTCCTTCCGGGGCAAGGCAGATGTTGCACGCATTATTCAGGACAGAGAATACGCAAAGGAAAATCTCGTTGTCTGTGATTTCCTTTTTCCTCTTACCGTAGCCGAAGGCGCCGGGGATATGGTCGGCGACCCTTGCCTGGAAAGCCGCCTCCTTTCAGCGGTTACGGGCGAGAATTTCGACGAGGCGAAATACTATCTGAGCGGTGAGAGAACATTCAATCTTCAACGGGCTATTCAGTGCAGGGAAGGGCGAAGAGGCAGAGAGGATGATATTCTCAATGAATTCAATTACAGTGAAACCTTTGAAGAGTCTCCGGGATTTTTCGGAATGTTCAATCCGGAATTTATGCTTCCCGGAAATTCCGGCAACCTTGTGTCGAGAAAAGGAAGTGTTGTGAACAGGGAAGAGTTTGATGAAATGATGACCGATTATTACAATCTCAGGGGATGGGACAGCGTTTCGGGATTACAGAAGGAAGATAATCTCGAAACGCTCGGATTGGCTGAAATAATTCCCGAGATGAAGAAGCTGAAAGCCGTTATAAATTAAATTTTATTGGGAGGACAAGTTGATGAAGAGAATTGTTATTTTTGCGCTTTTATTTTCCGCTCTGCTTGTAACGGGGATTTCTTACGCCGAGGATGAATTGATGAACAAGGCGCAGAATTTCTTCAAGGTGATTCCCGACCGCGCCTCCGCGATTGAAGGCAACGACGCCACGCCCGCGAAAGTGGAACTTGGAAAAATGCTCTTTTTCGAACCGCGCCTTTCGGCAAGCGCCCTTATAAGCTGTAACACCTGTCACAACCTTGGATTGGGCGGAGCGGACTATCAGGAAACTTCCACCGGGCACGGATGGAATCGCGGTGAGAGAAACGCGCCCACGGTGCTTAACTCTGTTTTCAATGTGGCGCAATTCTGGGACGGGAGGGCAAAGGACCTTGAAGAGCAGGCGAAGGGACCTGTGCAGGCATCGGTGGAGATGAACAACAAGCCGGAAGATGTGATTAAGACTCTTAAGAGTATGCCCGGTTATATTGACGCTTTCGAAAAAGCGTTTCCCAAAGAGAAAGACCCTGTTTCTTTCGACAATATGGCAAAGGCAATCGAAGTTTTCGAGGCGACTCTTCTCACACCTGATTCAAAGTTTGATTTGTTTCTGAAGGGCGACGCATCGGCGCTAAGCAAGAGCGAAAGAGAAGGTCTTGAAATGTATATTACCAAAGGATGCTCTGCCTGCCACAATGGCATTAATATGGGAGGAGAGGGATATTTTCCCTTTGGTCTCGCGAAGAAACCGCCCGAGGCAATACTTTCGGGGGATACGGGAAGATATAAAATTACCGGAAAGCTTCCCGACAAGTATTTCTTCAAGGCGCCTTCATTGAGAAATATCGCCCTCACTGCGCCCTATTTTCATTCCGGCAGAGTATGGGATTTGAAGGAAGCGGTAAAGATAATGGCTGATATTCAGCTTGGCAATTCAGTTACCGGCGAAGAAGCGGGCAAAATAGTATCTTTCCTGAAAACGACTACAGGAAAACAGCCGAAAATCGAATATCCGGTTTTGCCTGAACCTACTGATAAGACTCCCAGACCCAAACTTGATTGACATTACGGATTCGGTAAAAATCCGTCTGTGAAAACAGTTCATGCGGTGAGAGAGCAGCACGGGGAAACGGAATTGAGTAATTATTCCTTAAGCTCCATTGCCTTGTCGAAGTCTGATATGGCGAGGTCGTATTCGCCTATTGTCTGGTAAGCGGTGCCTCGGTTGTAGTATGCCTGCTCATTCTTAGGATTAATTTCGATTGCCTTGCTGTAATCTGATATGGCGAGTTGGTATTTGCCTTTCTTGTAATAGGAATTTCCCCTGTTCAGATATGCATTGGCGTTTTGAGGATTAATTTCGATTACTTTGTCGTAACTGGATATAGCGAGGTCATATCTGTTTCTTTTTTCATAAATGATTCCCAGATTGTAGAATGCGTCAGCGTGCTTTGGATTAATCTCGACTGCATTGTTAAAATCCGCTATGGCAAGTTCGTCATTTCTTTTTTTCCTGTAGATTAGACCCCGGTTGTAGTATGCGTCGCAGTCATCAGGATTGATTTCGATTGCCCTGCCGTAATCTAAGATTGCAAGGTCGTATTTGCCTCCCTGCTGGTATACCGTGCCCCGGTTGTAGTATGCCGACGCGTAACCCGGATTTATCTCGATTGCCCTTGTGTAGTCGGATATGGCGCGCGCGGAATCTCCTTTGATGTTGTATGCGCTTGCCCGATTGTTGTATGCCCCGGCAAGACCGGGTTCCATCTCTATTGCCTTGCTGTAATCGGATATGGCAAGGTCGTAGTTGCCTTCCTTGTAATTCGCGTCTCCCTCATTGAGGAGTGCCTGCGCTTCTTCTGCACTCGTGAGCTTTGCTTCTTCCTTTTTCTGTGGCGCTTCTTTCTCAATAAATACGCACGCGGAAAAGAGAAGGAGCGCCGTTAAGAGAGAAGCGAGTGTCCTGTTAGCAACCATTGTAAAATCCTTTTTTACGGAGAAAGCCGAAAGTTTTGTAAGATGAATATGATGTTTTAAATTAAACCTTTACTGCTATGCCTTCACGATAGGCGAGGGTGCGGTATGTTTTTTCGATTCTGTCCCAGTTTTCCTCGCGGTCAAGTGACCAGAATCGTCCCATAACATCGACGAGTTTTCCCACACCAAGTTCTTTCGCCTTTTCCTCAACCTGCCTGATATATCTTCTGCCGCTTTCGGGTCTTTCTCCGCGTCTTCCCAAAAAGGAGTGGATATAGACTTCCTTTACGCCTTTCTGTTTTGCCATTTCCATCAGTCCGAAAAGGTCAGTGATCGAACCGTGTGAACTGTAAAAGGAAACGATTCCGAGAAGATGAAGAGGGGTATTGTTTTTTATCGATTCTTCCATCGCTTTGGTGAACGCTGCATTTTCGAAGAATGAGTTGTCTTCCATTGCCTTGTCGATACGCAAACGGTCGGAGTAGATTCTTCTTCCCGCTCCGATATGAAGATGTCCCACTTCGGAATTTCCCACAGTGCCCGCGGGCATACCAACTGCCTTACCTGATGAAATTATAGATGTGAATGGACAGTTTTTCATGAACTTGTCCATATTGGGTGTTTTGCTTTGCGCGATAAGGTTGCCTTGGGATTTATCGTTGTATCCCCATCCGTCACATATGAGGAAAAGAACTTTTCGAGGGTCTTTTGATAAATTCGACTTTTCCGCAATAATAGATTTTCCCGTCATTGAGGAAGGTTTATCAATGTCCATCAGGTCAAAAACAGTGGGTGCCACATCGCTTAATTCAGCATCTTCCCTTAATTGTAATTTCAGTTTACCGGAGTCATTGTCGGGAAAAACTATTATGAATGGTACCGGACTGTTTGTATGTCCAGTATCTACCGTGCCTTCGGGATAAAGCCATTTTTCCACAGTTCCGTGGTCTGCCGTTATGATGCTCGCATAGCCGTTTTTGCCTGCGCATTCCACGACTTTTCCTATTGCCCTGTCCACTGCCTCGACCGCTTTTTTTACTGCTGATTCATTCTCTATATGTCCCACTACATCAACATTCGCGAAGTTTGCTATTACAAGATTGTTTTTTCCTTCACAAAGGCATTTTTCCACTGTGTCTGTGACTTTGTCGATACACATTTCAGGATAGTCATCATAATTGCTTATATCCTTAAGCGAAGGAATGAATATCCTCTCTTCACCTTCAAAAGGTTCGCTCCTTTTGCCGTTCAAAAAATAGCTCAGATGCACTGCTTTTTCGG
Organism: uncultured bacterium; assembly: GCA_964549305.1. Lineage (GTDB taxonomy): Bacteria > Schekmanbacteria > GWA2-38-11 > GWA2-38-11 > J061 > J061. Next base: position 5,019 of record CAZJVM010000066.1, on the reverse strand, counting down.
TTTCAACAATCTTTGCCTGCTTCAGACCGTTTTTGCTTATTACTTCGCATAGTGTATTTTCAATCTCCTCCTCAGGCGGAAATGCCACATCCACATCGAGGTCCTTGCTGTACTCTACCATTGTAACGAATTTCGCGGTGCGGTTGTCTTCTTTCGGGAATTCGCTGAATCCCTTTTCAATGAAACTTTTTGTAAGCTCGATTTCCCTTTCGCCCCTGATGTCGTAAAAGATGACATACTCCTCATTACCGATTTTTCCCGGACGGATGCCATTTTCCTCGAGGACTATGGGATTCATCGATTCGTCTTCTTCACCCCTGTCATAGGCGGATTTTACGCCCTCGCTCATAGGAAATATTTTATTGTTTTCACTATTGCTCATCTGTCTGCTTCTCCCTCTTTTAATGTAAAAAATTCCCGCAATATTACTTCTTTATCGCGTCTTTGTCAAAGTTAGCCCCTCAAGATGCAGTGGGATTTATTTCTCCTTTTTTGAAATAGTTTTTGTTTGACAATATGCCCTTTTAAACTGTAATCTCTCATCTCTTAAAATCTTTAACTACATTTAACTGAGAGTGATTTAGAATGGATAATCTTGAAGGACTGACGAGGACTCATTCCTGCGGCATATTGAGCGCGAAGGATAATGAAGCGGAAGTGACATTGATGGGATGGGTGCAGAGAAGACGTGACCACGGAGGAGTTATTTTTATTGACCTTCGCGACAGGGAAGGAATAACTCAGATTGTTTTTGACGAGGAATTGAACAGTGATTCTCACGGCAAAGCTGAAAAGCTCCGGTCGGAGTTTGTTATAGCTGTAAGAGGAAAAGTGAGGCTTCGCCCGGGAGATACGGCAAACCCCAATATGCCAACCGGTGAAGTAGAAGTCGTGGGTGAGGAGTTGAGAATACTAAACACAGCGCAAACTCCGCCCTTTCAGATTGAGGACGACATAAATGTTGCCGAAGATGTGCGTCTTAAATACCGCTATCTTGACCTCAGAAGGCCTTCGCTTCAGAAAAACATAATCCTTCGCTACAATGTGACGAAAGCGGTGCGCCGCTATTTTGATAAAGAAGGATTTCTTGACATTGAAACTCCTTTCCTTACAAAGAGCACGCCTGAAGGAGCAAGGGATTATCTGGTGCCAAGCCGGGTTAACAGGGGAAAGTTTTTTGCCCTTCCCCAATCTCCTCAGCTTTTCAAGCAGATACTTATGGTTTCGGGATTTGAAAGATACTATCAGATAGTGAAATGTTTCAGGGATGAAGACCTTCGCGCCGACAGACAGCCTGAATTTACGCAGATTGATGTTGAGATGTCCTTTGTGGAAAGAGAGGATATTTACAGGATTATGGAAGGGCTTATGAAGGCGGTCTTTTCCGAATCTGCCCATATCGATATTGAGACGCCTTTCCCGCGCCTTTCATATGCTGAAGCGATGAGCTCTTACGGAAACGATAAACCGGATACAAGGTTTGATATGAAACTTGTTGATCTTACGCAGGTTTTTGAGAAATCGGAGTTCAAGGTTTTTTCGGGAGTAATCTCCGGTAAAGGACTCATATCGGGCATCAACGCAAAGGGCGCGTCGGGAATGACGAGAAAAGAGCTCGATGATTTTACGGAGTTTGTAAAGGGAGAGGGCGCTAAGGGTCTTGTATGGATAAAAGTGCTTGAAAAAGATCTTCAGTCTCCCGTGGTAAAATTCTTCAGTGAAGATGAAATAAAGAATATGAAGGAAAAACTCGGCGCCGAACCGGGCGATACTCTCTTTATCGTCGCAGATAAAAAGCAGGTGGTCTATCGCGCTCTTTCCGCCCTGAGGTTGAAAATAGGAAATAATCTCGGGCTTATAGATCAAAAGAAACATAATTTTCTGTGGGTTACCGATTTTCCACTTCTTGAATATAATGACGAGGAAAAGAGGTATGTGGCAATGCATCATCCCTTTACATCTCCCGTAGATGAAGATATACCTTTACTCGACACAGACCCTTCGAAGATTCGCGCGAAGGCATATGACCTTGTTCTGAACGGTTCGGAGGTAGGCGGGGGAAGCATAAGAATTCACCGCAACGATGTTCAGGAAAAGATGTTCAATGCTTTGGGAATCGGGAAAGAGGAAGCGGGGGCGAAATTCGGTTTTCTTCTCGAAGCTTTGCAGTTCGGAGCGCCTCCTCACGGAGGAATCGCCTTTGGTCTGGACAGACTGGTGATGATACTCGCAGGCGCAAGCTCCATACGGGAAGTTATTTCTTTTCCGAAAACGCAGAAGGCAGTTTGCCAGATGACAAACGCCCCTTCCGACGTGGGCGAGAAACAGCTTAATGAGCTTGGAATAAAATTAAGAAGGAGCGCAAAATAAATGTTTGATTATTTTAGAAGAAACACAAAGAAATTTCAGCCCATATTGTGGGTAATAATTATCGCTTTTGTAGCATTTTACGGAGTGATGGGCAGTGACGACAGGGATGGTCCTCCCGTGGCAAAGGTTAACGGCGTGAATATATCATACAATCAGTACAAAAATGAGCTGATGCAGACGGAAAATCAAATCAGGAATATACTCAAGGAAAATGCCGAGCAGTACCTCAAGCAGATTAATATAAAGGAGATGGTCATAAACAGGCTTGTAGAGCGCGAGCTTATGAGGCAGGTGTTCGAAGAGACGGGAATAAAAACAAGCGATTACGACCTTCTGGAAAAACTGAAGACATACGATGTCTTCAAAGACAAAAACGGCAACCTTGATAAAAGGCAGATGATTTCAGTCCTCAACCGCAACAGAATCGACCCCAAGGATTTTATCGCGGGCCAAAAGCAGGAAATCGGTATCGATATGATAAGAAAGATGCTTGAAGACTGCACAGTAGTAAGCGATAGGGAACTGATGCAGAAGTTTATCGGGGAGAACGAAAAAGTGGAAGCGGATTATGTTTTCTTTTCCATCGATTCACTGCTGAAAGACATTCAGGTATCCGATGATGAGCTGAATGATTATTATACGAAGAATACCTCAAAGTACAAAGTGGAAGATTCCGCCGATGTGGAGTTTGCGCAGATTGAAATAAATGATTTTATGAATTCCGCGAAGATTGCAGATGATGAGGTAAAGTCCTATTACGATTCGAATCAGGATGAATTTAAAGTCGATGACGAAAAAGTCAAGGCAAGACATATACTTTTCAGAATCAAACCTGATGATAACCCCGTTCAGGAAGAAGCGGTCAAGAAAAAGGCGGAAAAAATACTGAAAGAGGCAAAGGCAGGAAAAGATTTCACAAACCTTGCTAAGCTTTATTCAGATGAACCATTGTCAACAACAAGAGGAGGCGACCTTGGATTCTTCGGAAAGGGCGAAATGGACCCTGAATTCGAAAAAGCCGCATTCGCGTTGGATGAGGGAGAAATAAGCGATTTGGTAAGGTCTTCGTTCGGTTATCACATAATAACGGTGGAAAAGAAACTTTCCCCCGGAGAAGTCAAACCTTTTGAATATGTCAGTGAAAATCTTAAACGCCGTCTTGAAAGAAAAAAAGAGAAGGAACTCGCTCTATCAAAGGCAAAGGAAATAAAGAAATTCATCGAAGAGGGCGCGAAAGATGACAAAGTGGAAATAAATAAAAAAACCATATTCAGAAATAAGGCAATAGAGGGTATTCCAAACAGCGGAAAGTTTTTTAATGCCGCCTATTCTCTCGATGAAGGCAAAGTAAGCAATCCGGTAAATATTGGACCTTTTTTTGTCGTTATAAAAACTCTCGGGAAAAGACCATCACACGACGGCGCATTTGAGGAAGTATCCGACAAAGTGGCGATTGATTTAAAGAAGGAAAGAGCGTTCGGCGCTATGGAAAAAAAGGCTTCATCTGTTGTAAAGATGATTAAAGAAGGAAAGTCATTAAATGAAGTGGTGAAGAAAGATAAAATTGCAGTTAAATCGACCGGGAAAATTCTGAGAAGGGAAGTGCCGGAAGATGCAATTGACAGGGAGAAGTTTAAGGCATTGGTTTTTTCTCTCAGCGAAGAAAAGCGGGCGGATTTTTCAATTAGCCAAAACGGCGCTTATATTGTTTTGCTGAAGGGGAAGGATGAAATAGACCAAAAAGAATTCGAATCGAAAAAACAATCCATTCGCGCGAAAATTATCGAAGAAAGAAAAAATATAATTGTTTCTCAGGTTGTTGCCAATTACAGGAAAAACGGCGACATTGAAATAATGCAGGATCTTTTGTAGTTCTCTCTTTTTCTGTCTTATCTAAAAAATAATGAAAAAATATTTACGTCTTTTTTTTACATTTTATATTTGCGTTTTTTATATAATTTTATATAATTATACTTCTTATTCCTCTGAAATCACAGGTGTCCTTTTAAGCTTTCAGGGAAATGTAGATGTTTTTAAAAAAGGGCGAAGCGAAGGTGAATCGCCTAAAATCAGAGAGCGCTTTTGTGCAGGGGACTATTTAGTGACGGGTAAAAAGTCAAATGCGAAGGTGCTGGTAAGCGACGGCGCTGTTATTAATGTGGCGCAACTTTCAAAGTTTACTTTTGTAAAGAGAGTTGAAAATGTTTCGAATGGCAAAGATTTGCTGCATCTCATTTTGGGTAAGGTGCGGATAATGGTTAAAAAAATTACAGGTGAGAAAAGCAGTTTTGAAATTTCAACTCCTACGGCATTATGCGCGGTCAGAGGGACAGATTTCATTGTTTCGGTAAATGAGCGAGAGGAAACTAATGTTGCTGTCCTCGAAGGCAGGGTTAAAGTGGAAGGTCGTCAGAGAAACGAAGAGCTTTCGTTTGTCATTATTCCCAAAGGGAAAATGGTTTTCGTTGACAGTGACGGGATTGTTTCTGCGCCTTTAGTGATAGAGAAAACCCAGATTGAAAAGCTTCTCGACGGATTGGAAACGGAGACATCTATAAAAGAAGAAAAGGAATATTTACCCAGAAGAATAATGTGGTCAGGCGGAAGGAAGTCTGTTTACGGCATCAGGGGTATTAATGGAATCGAATC
>CAZJVM010000065.1:0-13389 GCA_964549305.1 uncultured bacterium | reverse complement strand
GAAAATATGCTATACAAATAGAACAAAAATACTTTCTAAACAAATATAATCTATATATGGAAAAAGGTCCGAGAAATCAGGTAGGAGTTAAAGATATACTTGAAGTGATCAGGTATATTTTCACTCCTGTCTTCTATAAGGAGTTATTTTCCAAGTTGGGTTATTTTATACACGACCATGTCGCGCCCATATCTAAAATGCACATTGCGGGAAATCCGAGGATTCATCCGTCGGCATCGCTGAGGTGCGGTGAAAATATATATTTTGGCGTTAACTCACATATAAATCAGTTTTGCTGTATCTGGGCAAGCCCTTCATCAAAAATTGTAATGGGGGATAATTTGCTTATGGGGCCCGGAGTAAAGATGTTTTCATCCAATCACGGCACAGATTCATCATCGCAGATGAATGTTCAACAGTTTTCCGAGGGCGACATTGTAATAGGAAACGATGTATGGATTGGCGCAAACTGCGTCATTCTGTCGGGAGTTACCATAGGTGACGGCGCCGTAATTGCCGCGGGAGCTGCTGTTTCAAAAGATATTCCGCCTTACACGATTGCAGGAGGAATTCCCGCAAAGGTAATCAGGGAGAGGACGAAAAAGTAAGTTTTAACGAATATTGAATAAAGTTTTTTTGGAATTGTTAATGGAAAATAAAGAAAATAAAATTGTTTTGTTTCTTGTGATATGCGCTTTTGCGGCTTTGTACTGGAAGGTTTTCTACTGGCTTGGCATTAGATGGTATATAGACCCCGATTATTCCCACGGACCTCTTATTCCGCTTATATCCGGCTATCTTATTTGGATTAAAAGGGATGAAATAAAGAAAATACCTTTTACGAAAGATATCAGGGGAATTTATGTTTTGATTTTTTCGGTTCTGCTTCATATTTTCAGCGTGCGCGCCGAAGTCTATTTTACCTCAGCTTATGCTATGATTCTTTCGCTTGCCGGAATCGTTCTGTATTTTTTCGGGAAGAAGGTTTTTAGAGAACTTTCTTTTCCAATAGTTTATTTGATTTTTATGGTTCCTTTTTTTCAGTTTGTCATAAATCCCGTCTCCAACAAACTCAAGTTATTTTCCGCTTATCTGTCGGCAAATGTAATTCAGATACTGGGTACGTCGGTTTATCGCGAAGGTGTGATGCTGCATTTTTCAAACGGGTCGCTGGAAGTTGCAAACCCCTGCAGTGGAATACGTTCTATCATTTCACTTCTTGCGCTTGGAACCATTTTTGCCTATTTCTCGAAGATGAGTACCATAAAAAAGATTATTCTTGTATCTTCTACCGTCCCTCTTGCAGTGATAGGAAATCTTATGCGAATCGTTTCCTCCGGCATTCTTTCTGAAAGGGGAATGGATGTTACTACAGGATTTACCCACACCGCTTTCGGTATGGTAGTTTTTATTGTCGCACTTATAGGTCTAATGGCGGTGAGAAAGGTTTTGATGTGGAAAAGGGAAGAAAACCATACATAATAGTTATACTGATTCTTTTGGCGGCAGTAGTATATCTTGATTTGATATATACGCCTAAAGATCGATCTTATGTGGCAGGACGCCTGAAGGAGTTTCCGGCGGAACTGGATGGTGTCACATTCGTAAGAGATATAAAAATGGACAAAAATATCGTCACTACTCTCGATCCTTCCTCTCTTATTTTCAGGGAATACGAGACGAAGTCAGGAAGAAAAATCTGGCTTTGCATAGTTTATCACGAAAACGAAAGATGGGGCGCTCATGACCCTCAGGTATGTTACAGATCTCAGGGATGGGATATTTCCGATTACGGCGGAAGCAAGGAAACTACTCAGTATCATATCGATGAGACAGGAGTGGATATAAACCAATTCTATGTAAAAAAAGGCAATGTGGAAGAAGTTGTTTTTTACTGGTGGTTCGGATCAAAAAAGAAACAGCTTACAAGCCGTTTCGACCAGATGACGCATCTTGCCATAAACGGACTTCTTTACGGGTACAATGACAGCGGTTTTATAAGGGTTTCTACGATTATAGACAAAAAAAATGAAAAGGAATCTCTTGAAGATACCATTGAATTTGCTAAATATATTTCTTCGGCAATAATAGACTATCTGCCCGATTGAGATTATGGAAAATATTATAAATTACATTCCTTTACTTTCAATTATAATCTCAATATCTCTAAGTGTCTATGTTTTCAGCAAAAACCCTTCTGCGTTTTCAAATTTGTCCTTTTCTCTTGCGATGATAAGTATTTCCGTTATCGAAACGGGCAAATTATTTTATCTTCTCAATCCCTGGTCAGTTAAGTCTGAATTTTGGCTGAAAATTCTCTGGTCAGGCGAGATAATGATGTCTTTTTTATGGCTCATTTTCAGCTTTGTTTTTGCAAGAGATGATTACAAAACAATTATTTCGAAATGGAAATATATACTTACGGCGATTTTTATCATATCAACGGGATTGGTAGTTGTGATATGCGCTTTGGATCAATCGGTCTATCCTTCGGTTGTCAATGAATTTCCCGGTGCAGCAATCGGCAAACCCCTTTATTATGCCACAATTTATCTAACTCTGATTTTCGTGCTGATCATAGTAAATTTTGAGAACACTTTCAGAAACGCCACTGCGCCCGTAAAAACCCAGATTAAGTATGCCATTGCGGGAATAATAGGTACATTCTCTTATCTTATCTATATTTCAAGCGAATCTTTGCTGTACTCTTTTGTGAGTCTCAAAATTCTTCTTGCCGGCTCTTTTATAACCATTACCCTGTGCTTTCTGTTCTTCTTTTCAATTATCCGATACAGGCTTCTCGATGTTCATATTTTTATTTCGAGATATGTTATTTACAGGTCAGCATCCATACTTGCCGTTGGTATTTACCTTCTTCTTGCAGGAGCTTTTCTCAAACTTACGGAAATTATCGGCGGAGAAGAATTTCAATATTTAAAACCGCTTATAATCTTTGTTGCTGTTCTTTTTCTCCTCTTATTTCTTTTTTCCGACAGAATAAGGAGAAAAGCGCAGGTTTTTATCAACAAGAATTTTTTCGCCAATAAATATGATTATCGTCTTGTATGGACGCGCTTCACGGAAGAGTTGGGAGATGCCGTTACAATAGACAAACTTATGCCGGCTTTGGCGGAAATGATTGCCGGCATTATGTGGGTTGAGCCGGTAACGGTATGGCTTTACGATGAAGATGAAGAGCGATTTACGATTGCGGGAAGCTTTAACTTAAAAAATGTGTCCCTTTCAAGGTTGAAAAAAAATGAATTTAACGCAGAAATCTTTTCAAATGCGGATATTATCAATGTTAAAGAGCTAAAGAAAAACGCGAATGCTTTTTCTCCGGTTTTTTCCGAAATCATTAATTCTATGAGAGCCGAAGCAATTCTGCCGCTAAAGAGCAAGAAGGAAGTATCCGGATTTATAATAGTCGGCGGGACAATTTCGGGCGAAGATCTCAATGATGAGGACTATGAACTTTTACAGACTCTTTCAAGACAATCTGCGGGAATAATTCAGAGCGTGCGCCTTGCGGAAAAACTCAGGATTTCGCAACAGATGGAATCAATATCAAAACTGACCACATTTGTCATACATGACCTTAAAAATCTCATTTCCTCTCTCGAGATACTTCTTGATAACGCAAGGGAATATATAGATAACAGGGATTTTCAGAAAGATATGATTGAAACGCTTGAAAATACGGCGAAAAAGATGACCATAATGATGGAAAAAATATCAACTGCACCAAATGAAGCTCTTTATGAGTTTACTGTGTTCAATATGGTGAAAATTGTGTCAAAATGCGTAGAGGAATTGAAACTTGAAGATAATCCCAGAGTAAACCTTACGAGAGAATATGACCCCGAAACAGAGATTAATGTTTTCGCAGATGAGAAATCCGTAAAGAAGGTTGTTGCCAATATTTTGATTAATGCTTTGCAGGCACTTCCAAAAAATAAAGGAGAAATTAAAATTTCTGTTGTTAAGAACAAATTTACTGCTATACTTAATATATTTGATAACGGTGAAGGTATGAGTAAAGAATTTATGGATAATTCGCTTTTTAAACCGTTTAAAACTACAAAGGAAGGCGGTCTCGGAATAGGCCTTTACCAATGCAGAGCAATAATAAATGCGCATAAAAATGCCGAGCTTGATGTTGAAAGCTCGCCCGGAGAGGGGACGACGTTTTCAGTAAAACTTCCGCTTTCCGATGAGGGAGGAATTAATTGAGCAGGAAAGCTTCACTTCTGATAGTTGAGGATGACCGTGAAACTTTAAAACAGCTTGAGTGGGCATTTTCAAAATTTTATAAGGTATTTAAAGCTGATAATCAAAAAAGAGCAATAGAGGTATTTGAGCAGGAAAACCCCAAAGTTGTACTCCTCGATATTTCACTGAGCGCTGATTCCGAAGCCAAAGAGGGGTTATCGGTGCTTGAAAGAATCCTATCCATTAATCCCATTACGAAGGTGATAATGGTAACAGGACACGATGAAGACAAGACGGCAATCAAAGCAATTAGGCTCGGCGCTATGGATTATTACGTGAAACCTATTAAACCGCCCGAACTGCGTTCGATGGTGGAAAGAGCTTTTAATCTCGTCAATATAGAACTTAAAAGCTTAGCCAGCAGCAGGAAAAGACTCGAAGAGAACAGATACGGAAATATAGTTGGTTCCTGTGCTGAACTTAAAAGTGTCATTGATTTTATAGAAAATGTTGCCAACACAAATACTACGGTATTAATTCTCGGCGAAAGCGGCACGGGAAAAGAGTTGGTTGCCGAAGCGGTCCACAGAGCAAGCGACAGAAACGACAAACCTTTTATAGTAATCAACTGCAGCGCTATTCCTGAAAATCTTTTGGAGAGCGAACTTTTCGGTCATGAAAAGGGGTCTTTCACGGGAGCATATACCCAGAAAAAAGGAAAGTTCGAACTGGCCGAAGGCGGTACGATTTTCTTCGATGAGATAGGCGAAATTCCCCCGATTCTTCAGGTAAAGCTTCTCAGGTTTCTTCAGGAAAAGGAATTTGAAAGAGTTGGCGGGACAAAAAGATTCAAAGTAGATGCAAGAATAATCGTTGCAACCAACAGAGATTTGAAAAAAGAGATGGAATCCGGAAATTTCAGGGAAGATCTTTATTACCGCCTGAATGTTGTATCTGTAACTCTGCCTCCTTTAAGGGAAAGAGGCAAGGATGTCGTATTGATTGCGCGATATTTTGTGGACAAGTTCTGTATGGAAAATCAGATTCACCCCAAAAGTCTCAGCAGAGAGACGGAACTTGAGATTAGGAAATACAATTGGCCCGGAAATATAAGGGAACTTGAAAACCTGATTAAAAGAGCGGTAATAATGTCCAGTTCCAATATTATTTTTCCTGACGCATTGGGTCTCGATACGGAATCAAGTTCCAAAGAAATACTTACACTCAGGGAAGCTAAGGAAGAAATCGAAAAGAAATTCCTTTTGGATGCGCTTCAAAGAAACAAAGGGTTTGTCAGTCGTGCCGCAAAAGATCTGGATGTGAGCAGGGGTACATTTTATGACCTTCTGAAAAAACACAGCATCGAAATAGAAGAAGAGTAAAAATACCTGTCGCTCAATCTTTCTTTTTTACTGTAACTCACCGTTTTTTTATCTATTTTCTGCTATTGGCTATCGTCAAAAAAATAACTAAATTCTTTTTGTTAGCCTGCATATTTTCATATTTTTAAAAGTGTCGGTTTTTTAGACATATTTTTCCTTTAAAAAATAGTATGTTAACATTTTTTAGACATGATGTGTCGAAATTTTGAACAGAAATTAGCAAATCTTTAAGAAGTGGATGCCAAAAAAAAACAAATAATTATCAAATACATTAAAATAATAAATTATTATTAGTGGAATAATGAATTGGCACGTTTTTTGCATATGTCTTATGAGCATCTAAAGAAAGGATAAAAATATTTATGAAAAAAATATTGTTCGCAGTACTGATTCTGATGATTTCCTCCTATGCAAACGCCACCCTTTTGTGGGAACAGAATAAAGGTCAGTTAATTTATCAGAATGCGCTTTATAGCGGAAGCGAAATTATAAATTATGACCCCGGTTTCAATGTAAATTTTTACGGTGATTCATTTTCTGACGTGTGGGTTAATTCAAACGGAACGATTTCCTTCAATGACGGCAATCATTATGAAATAAACGGTAATCTGCCGAGAACGCAGGATGTAGTATCTCCCGGTGTTCCCATTCCTAACAGATCCTTTAAAATGCTTGCGCCTCTTTGGGACTACCTGATTGCAAACAATGTTCTTGAAAACGGTGACCCCGATCCCGATGCAGGTGTCTGGGCGAACGTACTCGGAAGTCCCGGATCAAGAAAACTCGTTGTTACGTGGAACCATGTAGCCCATTTCAATGAAATGTCCAATCCGTCTCCCTATTACGGTTCTTCCACCTTTCAGGTTACTCTTTTTGAAAATTGCGATAATGTGGTCTTCAGTTATCTCAACCTTGACGGCTTGAAAGATCCCGCGCATACGGGCGGTTATTCATTTGGAAGTCTTTTCTTCCCGAATAATTCAAACGGAGTTACAATCGGTGTGAATGCGGGAGACTTTAACGGAGACCCTTACATAAGAGGCAACGAATATTTGTACGGATTTCCAAATATTTCACTGCTTCCTGAAGACGATTCCATCCTTTTGACATATAATGAAAACTTCTACGCTGCCGGCGTAGGGGAATATACCTTTTCGACTTACAACGGTGAATGCTCAAACCCGGTACCGGAACCTTCTACTCTTGTTTTGACAGGAACCGCGCTTCTTGGTTTCTTATTTGTCAGGCGCAGAAGAAGCCATTAATTATTTTTCAAGAAAGTTTTCGCGTAATCGGAACCTGCGAAATCCTTAGAAATCTCCAATGATTTTTTGAATGAGTTTTTTGCGCCTTCCTTGTTGCCCAATCTTTGCAGCGCTCTTCCCAAATGAAAGTGTATTTCGGGATTATCCGGCATAAGTGATATGGCTTTTTCAAACTGCCCCCTGGCTTCTTTTACCATGCCTCTTTTCATATATACCCATCCAAGTGTGTCGAGCACAGCTCCGCTTTTGGGAGCAATCTTCGCGGCTTTTGTCGCAAGCTGAGTGGCCCGTTTTAAATCCTTGCCGCTTTCGGCGTATAACCAGGCAAGATTGTTCATCGAAGGCACTGAATTGGGAGCATATTTCAAGGAATCTTCATAATAGGAAATGGCTTTTGTATAGTTCTTGTCTCCCTGATAAATTGACCCGAGAGTAAAAAGCACTGCAGGGTTTTTGGGATTCAAAGTCAAAACTTCACTGTAATATTTTATCGCATCTTTCTTGTTGTCAGCTTTTGCGGAAACTTCGGCAAGGTTTGTTAAAGTTTCAGCGGACTTTGGATCTAGTTTCAGCGCTTTAAGAAGATATTCTTTCGCTTTATCAAGTTCTCCCTTTTCACTGTAAATTCTCGCGGAAATTCTCAGAGGGACGGGAGATTTCAGATCTTTTTCCGCCATTTTCTCTGTTATTTTCAATGCGTCGTCAAATCTTTTCAATCTGGCAAGCACTCTTATTTTTTGAAATTTTATTTCATTTGACTGCGGTGCTTTTTCTATTGCTTTGTCGAAATTTTCCAACGCTTTTTTATTTTGATTCTGAAGGAAGTAGAGATTGCCAAGTCTGAAATATCCTAAAGGACTGTCCTGTTTAACTGAAATAACATTATTGTATTCTTTCTCCGCGTTCTGAAAGTCCTTTTTAGTTACGTAATATGAACCGAGGATGTCATGTCCTGCCGCGGAATCGTTTTTTACTTCAATCATTTTTTCCGCGATTTCTTTTGCATCTTCCGCCATTCCCATTCTTAGAAAAACTCTTCCCGTATAAGCCATAAATTGAATGTTTTCGGGATTGGAACTAACGCCGTTCTTTAAAATTTCAACGGCTTTTTTGGGATTTCTTCCAGCAATGTTTATTGCGGCCAGCCGTCTGATTAAAGTAATGTTTGACGGAGATTTTAAAAGCGCTTCGTTAAGAATGTTTTCCGCTTTTGCCAGATTTCCTTTCCTGATGTAAATAGTTGCAATATTGTTGTATGATGAAACGAATTTTGGAGATATTTCTATGGCTTTTCTGAAATATTCGAGTGCTTTCCCTTCGTCTTTCTTGTAATAATAAGCCGACCCCATTAGATTGATAAGTACGGGGTTATCTTTTCCCTGTTTAAGCCCGATATTGCATTCTTTTATTGCCTTGTCATAATCCTTGTTTTTGATGTAGTTAATTATCAGGTTATATCTGGCATTTAAAAAATCAGGCCTTATTTTAAGGGCTTTTTCGAATTCATCGATTGCATTTTCGATTTTCCCGGTGCCGGAATAAAATTTTCCCATATTGAGATAAGAAGGAGCAAACTCGGGATTGATTTCGATTGCCTTGTCAAATTCCTCTTCTGCTTTATTAAACTGATTTGTCAGAGTATATGCCTGCCCCAATGTGGCATAGGCAAGGGGATTTTCAGGCGCCAGTGCCGTGATTTTTTCGAACTCTTCCAGCGCTTCGTCATTCCATCCCTGTCTCAGATAGAGAGTACCGAGATAAAGGTGTACCTGAGGGAAAGAGGGTTTCAGTTTTTGAACGGTTTTAAGCTCGCTGATTGCCTGCTGATTATTCCCTTTCGCCTCATGGGCAAGAGCGAAATAAAACCTTGCCTCTGCAAATCCCGGAGCTTTATTCACTGCTTCCTGAAGATTTGTATAAGCATCGTCAAGGTTGCCCCGCATGAGGAATGACACACCTTTAAGATAGTTTCCTCCGGCAAGTTTAAAATTGATTTTATTTATTTCTTCCCCTTCGTATTCTGCCTCTTCGTATTTTTTCTGGTCGAGGTATAGAATTCCAAGGAGAAAGTGTGAATCGTAATGTTCGGGATTTAATTCGATAGCTTTTTTGAAAATATTTTCTGCCAGTTCGTATTCTTTTTTCTTGATGTAAAAATTTGCGAGACTTAAAACCGCCTCAAAATTATTTTGGTCATTCTCAAGAGCTTTTTTATACGAAGATTCCGCGTCGGTTAGCCTTCTTTCCTTTAGATAAAGATGACCTTTGCTGATATATGCTTTAGTGTATTCAGGGTCTATTCCGATTATTTTATCGAAAAGAGCATCCGCTTCATCGAATTTCTTCTCGTATGTAAGGGCAATTCCCATGGAATTTAACGCTTCTTTATTGTCCGGTTCTGATGAAAGGGCTTTTTTAAAGGATTCAATGGCTTCCGCCGATTTGTTTTGGCTAAGATATATGTTTCCCACTTGAAGATAGAGGTCAGAGTTTTCAAAGCCGTATTCCAGTGATTTCCTGAACTGTCCTTCCGCTTTGCCTAATTCTCTTCTACCCATATAGGATTTCCCAAGATAATAAAGAGCTTCTCCCGATGAAGGATTTATCTGAAGGGCGTTTTTTAGCTCGATTACTGCTCTGTTGTAATCCTGTTCTTCAAGATGGGCTTTTGCCTTTGATATATAGGATTTGACTTTTTCCTCAGGAGATTTGCATCCCTGTGAAACACAAAGCAGGAGAAAGAAAACGAACAAGAGTAAAAACGGATTTTTTTTAAAATTATTAATCATAAGAACCACCCTCCCTTTAATATTTATTTTTCAAGGATGAAAAAAAGAAAACTAATTCGCCATTTTTTTGCCTGTTCTTAATAAAACACATAAAAGATAATAAAAAATAATAGATTCTTGTTAATTGATGAGTTGTTATAATAATATATATATCTATGAAAAGCGAAGAAAAAAAATCCATATCCATTGGCAGTAGAAATATATTGATCATCAATTGCTTTCTCATCGTTTCCACACTTCTTCATTATTTTACCCCGATTATGCTTGAAGAATTCCACGGTATTTTCAGGCGACTTTATTACATTCCCATCATACTGGGTTCATTCTGGTTTGGATTCAGGGGAGGAGTTGTCGTCTCGGTGGTTTCCGCGCTTTTATACGCGCCTCATCTGTTTCTGCAGTGGAGAGAATCGGGATTGGTGCGCGTCGAACAATATCTTGAAATCGTAATGTATGTAGCAGTAGGTATCGTTACGGGAATAATGGCGGACAATGAAAAGTCGCAGAGATTAAAAGCGGAAGAGGTAAGCAGGGAACTTGAACTTTCATACGATAAGCTGCACGAGCAGGCGAGGGAAATCTTTGAAAAGGAACAGCAGTTGATGAGGGCTGACAGGCTTTCCACGACAGGAGAACTTGCGGCAAGTCTTGCTCACGAAATAAGAAATCCATTGGGGGCGATACTGGGAAGCGTGGAGATTCTTAAAGACAATATTGGCTCAGACAGCAAAGAATATGAGTTTCTCGATATAATGATTTCGGAAGTCAACAGGTTGAACGGTGTAATAAATAATTTCCTTTCATTCTCGAAGGCCTCCAGACCCGTTATGGAAAAATTCAATATCAATGATGCTGTATCTGATATAAAATCTCTTGTTGAATTGGGAACGGGCAAAAAAGAAATTCATTTCCTTACCTCCCTTGACTCCGACGCGGGATATGTTGACGGTGACGAAGGGCAGATTAAACAGGCATTTCTCAATGTCCTTTTAAATTCAGTACAGGTTTTAGGTGACCACGGAAATCTCAAAATTGAAACACACAAAGGGAAGAAAGCAATATCGAAAGATGATTACGATGTGTCTTTTTCAGCAGGCAAAATCCCCGGAGACGAGTGCGTATCGATAATATTCAGCGACAACGGAAAAGGGATAAGCGCTGAAAATATAAAAAATATATTTGATCCCTTCTATACGACACGGGAAAACGGCACCGGACTGGGTTTGTCAATTACCAAAAGAATTATTGAAAATCACGGAGGAGGAATTGATATTTATTCGGCAAAGGATAAAGGTACTACTTTTGTAATATTTCTTCCCGTAAAATGATAAACAGGCAGGAAAGTTATTGTTATGGGCAATGAAAAGATTCTGTTAATAGATGACGACAACAACCTGAGAAAGGTAATAGAGCACAACCTTGCTCTCAAAGGCTTTCAGGTAATCGCAAAGCCGGACGGGTTGTCGGGAGTGGAAGGATTCATTCCCGGCGAAACTGAGTTGGTGATAACCGATTTAAAGCTTCCCGATATTGACGGTATGGAAGTGCTGAAAAGGATAAAAAAAATCGATTCCGAAATTCCCGTTATAATGATAACCGCTTTCGGAACAATCGAGCAGGCGGTGGATGCCCTTAAAAACGGAGCATATGACTATATCACAAAACCCTTCAACAGAGATGAGTTGAGCATTGTCGTAAAGAAAGCTTTGGAATACAGGAAGTTGAAAGGAGAAAATATCCGTCTTAAAAGCGAGCTTCATTCAAAGTTCGGATTTGATTCCATTGTTTTCAAAAGCCCTCTGATGCAAAATGTGGCAGATTTGCTAGGACGGGTCGCGCTTTCCGATTCCACAGCGCTCATACTTGGCGAAAGCGGGACGGGAAAAGAGCTCTTTGCCAAAGCCATACACTATGCAAGCCCGCGAAAAAATAATCCCTTTGTCGTTGTGAATTGCGCCGCAATCCCCGATGAATTAATGGAAAGCGAGCTTTTCGGCTATTCAAAGGGCGCCTTTACGGGAGCGACGGACTCACGAAAGGGAAAGTTCGAAACGGCGCACTGCGGCACAATTTTTCTCGATGAAATAGGCGATTTAAAGCCCGGACTTCAGGCAAAGATTCTGAGGGTCCTTCAGGAGAAATCCGTTGATAAGCTCGGAAGGGATGTGCCCGTCGAAGTGGATGTAAGGGTAATTGCCGCGACGAATAGAAATTTGAAGAAGTTGGTCGGGAAGGGTGATTTCAGAGAAGACCTTTTTTACCGGTTAAGCGTTATTCCCGTAAAAGTTCCACCTCTTCGCGAAAGAAGCGAGGACATTCCCTTACTTATAGAATATTTCAGGAAAATAAAAGAGGGGGCGCAGTATCTTGAATTTTCCTCTGAAACGATATCACTGCTGAAAAAATACGATTGGAAAGGAAATGTGCGTGAGCTCGAGAATCTGATAGAGCGCCTTGCCGTAATAAAACCGTCAGGTGAAGTTCTTCCCGAAGACCTTCCCGAAGAGATAAGGGGAGGAAGCGACAGCACTTCGGTATTCAATGTCGATTTTCCCGAGTCCGGAATTGCCCTTGATGATGTGGAAAAGGAAATAATCTTTAGCGCCCTTAAAAAAAATGACTGGAATCAGGCGGCGACTGCAAGATTTCTGCGAATATCGAGACCAACGCTAATGTATAGAATGGAAAAATATTCTATTTCGAAGCCGGAATAAAATCCTTTACATATCTGAAAGTTTTTCTGTGTATGGGGCAGGGACCGAACTTTCTGATATTTTCTATGTGCTCTTTCGTGGGATATCCCTTGTGCCTGTTAAAACCGTATTGCGGATAGATTTCGTGATACTCCATCATCAGTCTGTCTCTTGAAACCTTTGCGAGAATAGATGCCGCGGCAATCGAATAACTTCTGCTGTCCCCCTTCTTTATCGTTTTTTGGCAGACGGAATAATTAATCTCCATATTTCCGTCTATTAGCAAAATGTCAGGTTGCGGTGAAAGTTTTTCGGCGGATTTTTCCATGGCGAATTTTGACGCTTCTCTGATATTGATTTCGTCGATGATGCCTTCGGACACATTCGATATGGAATAAGAAAGGGCACTCTCGATTATCTTATTAAAAAAATAATCTCTTTTCGATGGCGAGAGTTTTTTTGAATCATTAATCCCGGCAGGGATTTTTTTGGGATTCATTATAACAGCGGAAGCAAATACCGGACCTGCAAGGGGTCCTCTTCCTGCTTCGTCAATTCCCGCGATGTTTGTGAAACCCTTTGAATATGCTTCTTTTTCAAATTGGTCCATAAGGGAAGAAGAGAAAAACTACCTTTTCTCTTTGATTCTTGCCGCTTTGCCTTTTCTTTCTCTAAGATAATAAAGCTTTGACCTTCTAACGATGCCTCGCTTTACCACTTTTATATTCTCAAGCAAAGGAGAGTAAAGAGGAAAAATTCTTTCGACTCCTATTCCGTTGGAAATTTTTCTGACCGTAATTGTGGACTTATGCCCCCTGTTTTTTGCCGCGATAAGAACGCCTTCGAATGTCTGTACTCTTTCCTTCTCTTCTTCCTTGATTTTAAAGGAAACTCTTAACGTGTCGCCTGCAGAAAATTCAGGAATCTCTTTGGAATATTTTTCTTTTGTGTAACTGTCAGTCGCGTTAGCCATTTTGATTTCTCCGTAAAATTGCTGTTTTTTATAGTATGAGTATCAATTTGTCAAATAAAAAAACGTTTGTATTTT
>CAZJVM010000064.1:0-13473 GCA_964549305.1 uncultured bacterium | reverse complement strand
CGCTTGGTGCAGATGGTGCGGCGAAAGTGCAAAAAGAAATGACGGAAAGGATTGTGGAAACAGCAAGAAGGTTCAGGGGAATCGCCAATGTGAATATTGAGATTCATTACGCCGGAGGAAATAAAACCAAAATCAAAAAGTGGCTCGGAGATGATTTTATTTACAGAGAGCAAATCAGCGGCGACATTGGAGAGAAGATGAACGGGTCTTTGAATATTGCATTTAATGAAGGCGCGATAAAGGCAGTACTCATCGGCACAGATTGCCCTTCGATTACGGTGGAAATATTACAAAATGCCTTTGATGCTCTCTCAAAAAAAGATGTTGTTCTTGGACCCGCAAAGGACGGCGGTTATTATCTTGTGGGTTTGAAAAGGGAATGTCCGCAGATTTTTGAGAATATACCCTGGGGAAGCAGAGATGTCTTCAGCAAAACCGTAGATATATTGAAAAAGCGGAATCTCTCTTTTTCATTGGTGGAAAAACTTGATGACATCGACCGTCCCGAAGATGTAAAATTATTCTGCAATGAGCGTAATAAAGATAGATGAAATTCGAAGCAGTCCGCAGATTTCGATAATTATTCCCGCTTTAAACGAAGAAAAGACCATTGCCAAAACAATCGACAGCGTAAAAGACGGTTTCAATGTTGAAGTGATTGTCGTTGACGGAGGAAGCAGTGACAAAACGGTCTATGAGGCAAAATCCGCGGGGGCGCAGATAATCAAGTCGCAACCTCCACGCTCATCCCAAATGAATAAAGGCGCGGAGGAGGCAATGGGAGAAATCCTTCTTTTTCTTCACGCCGACACGATTCTTCCCTCAGGATATGAACTTACTGTCAGAGGCACTCTCGATTATCCGGAAATATGCGCGGGGGCGTTTCGCTTCAAGCTTGACGAGGAATCTCCTTCATTGAGCAGGATTGAGAAACTTGCGAACTTCCGCTCAGAGATTTTAAAGATGCCATACGGCGACCAGGGAATTTTTTTAAAGAAGTCATTGTTTGACGAAGTTGGCGGTTTCCCCGAAATGCCCATAATGGAGGATTTTGAGTTCGTAAGGCGGGTTAGAAAATATGGCGATATATTCACGGCACCCTTCCCTGCCATAACATCCGCAAGAAGATGGAAAGAGAGAGGAGTGCTTAAAACAACACTAATCAATCAACTTATGATTGTGGGATATTACCTTGGAATAAGCCCCGAAAAGTTGCGGAAGTGGTATAATGGATAGGGATAAAAAAATATTTTTGTACCCGCAATTGCTTACATGTTTAAGAAAAACAATTTTTCGCCTCTGTATGACACTCAGCAGTAAGTTATTATTAGTGAAAATTTTAAAGACAAAGTTTGAAAAATTTGTTTTGGACAGATATGAAATGAGGATAGATGCAACAATTCGAAATCTCGAAATAATAGGAGAAGCGGAAACTGAAAATGAAGGCTGGATCCTCCGGTCAAACCGGAGGATGACAACGTGTAGCGTCGGGCAATGAGTGAGTCGTTTTTCCCGGCATCTGCTTTTCCGCGTCACTGAATCACTCAATATCCCCTCTCAACGTAACCTTCTCCCTCGCAGGAGAGAAGGGAGTATAAGGAAGTTCCTTTATGTTCCAATGGCAAAGCTTTTCAATCTTTCGCTGAGTTTTTTGCCAAGCGCGTGCGCTTCCTCTATCTTGTCCGGTTGTTTCGATAAATCGGGAATTATCTCGTCGGTTATCTTTGTTCCTTCGCCATAAAACATATGTATTGCGCCTACCTTACAGGTTTCCCCGTATCCGCACACAAAGCAAGATGCCGCACCCTGCGCAGTAACCTCACCCACGCATTCAATTTGATTATAGGTAAAAAAAGTTTTGATATTTTCCGCGGGGGCATCGGGCATTCCTCCTCCAACGCCCACTGCAACGCCAAGTTTGCCTGCTACCGCCCTTCCCTCGCGATGCCTGAATTGATAAAAGCGTTCCATAAAGCAGTGAGTCAAACCGTTTAACAGGGCGAAGTAATTAGGCGCGCCGACTACATAGGCATCGGCATCAACAATTTTTTCACGAAGCACTGTCATATCATCTGAAATCACACAAACATTATCTTCAACGCATCCGAGACAGGCAATACAGGGTGATATTTTTTTTCCCGCAAGCGAAATGAATTCCGTGTCACAATCAACTGCGCTCAATACTTCCCGCACAAGCTTATCCGTTGTCTGCCCTTTTCGCGGACTTCCCGATATTCCCAATACTTTCATATTTTTTTGCCTCCCTTTTTATTTAATTACACATAGTAACTTGCATAAAAAACCAACTATTTCAAACTTAGATTGTCAAAAAAAGTAACGGCGCGCGCTTCTTGACTATTCATACAGCATCTTTCATAATCAACTGCAAAATTGAAAAACATTTCACGGGGAAATAGAGTAATGAAAAAAATAAATTTTACCGGTGACGGCAAAATGGCTTACGAAAAAATCCTTTCCGTTTGGCCCGCCATTATTCGTTCAAGAAAGGAAGAAAAACTTTCAACATTCCTCTCGCTTTTAATGGCAGAGAGGAAAACAAAAAAAGCGGACCAGGGCATCGTCATCGAGGCGGCGCGTTTTGTATTTCCGAAATCCTATGACCCGATTTTTCATATGATAGAGGATATGGAAAAATTCACAAAAGAGATGTTAGCGCCTTTCAAAGATATGAAAGCGTACGAGAATATGCCGGTCAAGGTGAAGAGGTGGAAAAAAGCGGGAAGGCGTCAAAAATTCAAAGACGGCAGAAAGATAATCACCGCATTCTGCGCAAGTCCCCGTAAAAACGGGAATACCGATTTGCTCATTGAGGAGGCGCTAAAGGGCGCGCGCTCAGAAGGCGCAAAAACCGAAAAGATTATGCTTCAGAAAACTAAGATTGACTACTGCATCGGATGCAGAAAATGCAAAGATGAAGGTTTCAGGGATATCTGCATTCTGAAGGATGATATGGATGCCATATATCAAAAGATAATCGAATCCGACTCCATAATAATCGGATTTCCCATTTATACGGGAAGGGAATGCGCTCAGTTATCCACCTTCTTTGACCGGTGGGACGGATATGAAAGGTATATGCTTACATCGATATTGAAACCGGGGCGCACTGCTATGGTAATCGGCACCTGGGGATATACGCACATAGATACGTATGATCAGGTGATTGAAACGGTAATATCCATACTCAACCTGCACAAGGTGGAAACGATCGAGGCGATATCCGCCTGCGCGTTCGAGGGAATACTTCACGGACTTGACGCAAAGCGAAAAGGCGTCATAGCGAAATACCCGAAAGAGTTGAAAAAAGCCTATGACGCGGGAAAAGCGCTTGCAAGGGAGAAGTAAAACATCTTTACACTTTTAAGCCCTGTTGGAATCTTTCGAAAACCTTTACCGCGCTGAAGGCACATTGCTTCCCGCAAACCCCTTCCCCTTTGGCCTGTTGTTTTTAAAAACGATGAAGGCTTCAAGAGTAAGCCATATCTCAAGAATTAGGATTGCTGAGCCAACTGCGAGAAGGAAATAATTTTTCGCCGTATAATAGCTTTCTATATTTATGACCATTGCCACAACTGTCACGGTAAGCATAAAAAACATGGGGACAATGCTGTAGATTACAGGTCTTCCTTTTTTAAAGAGATAGACGCTGATTGTAAGAAGCGCGAGAGCGCCCAATATCTGGTTTGTCGCGCCGAATACGGGCCATAAAGCCATTCCCGTCGAAACTTTTCCCATGGGAATTTCCGCTAATGCCAATCCCGACAGCACAGCGACAGCGGATGCCACATATCTGTTTTTAAGCGTGCCGATTCCCGTGCTTTCTCCGATTTCCGAAACAATGAGGCGAAGCATTCTCGCACAGGTATCAAGAGTGGTCATTGCGAATGACACAACGATAACCACCACGAGCGTTTTTGAGAAATCCAGAGAAAAACCGAGCGCTGAAACGAATCCTCCCGCGCCGTCAACGAATGCGCCGAGCTTATTCTGAAGCGAATTCATTGCTCCCCATGTGGCATACCTCGCCTGCCACGCCTGCGCGGAGCCGATTCCCGCAGTGCATGCAATTAGCGCCATTGTGGCAAGGGCGCCTTCCGCGAGCATTGCGCCATATCCAACAAATTTTGCGTCGCTCTCCTTGTCAATCTGCTTTGCCGTTGTTCCCGAAGCCACAAGGGAATGAAAGCCGGAAATTGCTCCGCAGGCAATGAGAATGAAAAGAAAAGGGAAAATCGGCGGCGCGCCTTCAGGGTTTGTCCTTACAACAGGCGCGACAATTTCCGGACGAACTATAAAAAGCCCCACATACATTGCCCCGAGCCCGAAATAGAGAGCGAATGAATTAAGGTAGTCGCGCGGTTGAAGGAGAAACCATACGGGAAGTATGGAAGCGATGAAGGCATAGACCATAAGAATTGTAATCCATCCTGAAGTGGAAATATCGCTTCCAATTGGATGATAGACTCCGTACCAGATGCTCCACGCCATTACAATTATTCCCACAAACGTTGCAGGGCCTAAACCAAGCGATGTTTTATAAACACAGTAGCCGATAACCATTGCCAGTCCTATGAGGAAAAATGTGGGGAATACCGCCTGGGGATGCTCCCTGAAAAGAACACCGATTACGAGAGCAAAAACGGCAAGCACGAGGCTCAAACCGAAAAAAATAAGTATGAGAAAAAGATTTCGCGCGCGTGCCCCGATGATGTCCTTTGTAAGGTCACCTATGGAACGCCCACCGTGGCGAAGCGAAATAACGAGAGCCGCGAAATCGTGCGCCGCGCCCAAAAATATCGAACCGAAGACAATCCACAAAAGCCCCGGGAGCCATCCGTAAATAACGGCAATAGCAGGACCTACGATAGGTGCCGCGCCCGCGATTGACGCAAAATGATGTCCGAACAGGACATAGCGATTTGTGGGAACGAAATCTATATCATCGCGAAATTCGTGTGCGGGAGTCGTTCTTGAAGGGTCAATTTTGAGAACCTTCCTTCCCAAAATTCCCGCATAGCCAAAATATGCAGCCACAAATGCCAAAAGGGCGAAAACAGCAAGAAGCGCGCCATTCATGAGGGGCAAATCTCCTGAAAAAATTTATTGATTAAAGGATACTCAATCGGATAGGAAAAATCAATTTGAAGTCCAGGAATAGAGAACTCTTGAAGGGTCTGTTTTTTTTTCGCACTCGTTCAGCCAAAGGTTAATTTCATCCACGCTGAAGGGCTTGTGGAAAATAGTGCATCCGTAATCTTTCGCTTTTTCGATATCCTCGTTGCTCCAGTCGCCTGATATTATAGCGATATTCGTAACCTTGCATCCTTTCTCTTTCTGTTTTTTGATAAACTCTATCCCTGTTGAAGCAGGCATACATAAGTCAGTGATGATTATATCGACACAGGATTCCCTGTATGAGCAGAGGCACGCATGCTCGCGGGTAATGGCGCAACTGTTATGGTCGGAAAAGGAAAGGACTTCATATCCGCGCAGTTGACAAATTTTCACGAGAAGATTGCGAATCTCGTCGTCGTCGTCAAAAATTACAGCTCTTAGTCTCATAACAGGCCTCCTTAAATTTATCACTCAAGCATTTATGGAGATTACAAAAATATTTATAAGAGCTGTGAAACAATCTACAGGTTAAATTATACTTTTCAGAGGAGTGAACATGCAAGAAAATTAATCAATATACACTGATTTTTATTTTATCACTGCTGTTAGCTTTTTCGTGACTTCTTTACCTCAATCTTGATTTCAATCAGTTCTTCGTGGCTTAATTTAAGCAAATCGGCAAGTTTATGAACGAGATAATCCTCGTGCTTATCAAGTTTTTCATCTGCGTAAACAACCTTCCATACCATTTTAATTACATCCTTCTTTTCATCTCTGCTATAGCTGTTATTTATAAGGTCAGCAAAATGCCAATAGTCGATACTGCCCTTAATTTCCTTTTCCGCGGCATCCACAATCTCCCTTACCTCACTCTCCGCAAGGTTGAAACTCTCCCTGAGCATTTCTATTATCATACTTTGCTCTTCCGGACTGAAGTTTCCGTCTATTTTTGCCATTTCAAGAAGGACTGCGCAGGTGGCGACGCGCGTATCGTGGACTCCCACACTTTTTACCTCCTTGCCACGAGCATTTTCACCTGATTTGGAAGGAAAAAACTTTTCAATAAACTTTTTCATTTAATCTCCTCTGCCTGATGTTCCCGAAGCAGGTTATCATTTAACACATTTCGTAAAATATTAACTTACAAAATTTATACGAATGAATAAAGGGAAAATTATAAAAATACAGTAAAGAAAATTCAGACACTCATTTAGAAGAGAGAGTTTTGACCCTCGGGAGGCGGAGTCGCCCCGAAATGTTCGTAAGCAAGTTTTGTGGCAACTCTCCCGCGCGGAGTCCTTTCAAGAAACCCCTTCTGAATAAGAAAAGGTTCGTACACATCTTCAATCGTATCCTTCTCTTCATTGAGCACCGCTGAAATCGTTCCAATGCCCACGGGACCTCCGTTGAATTTTTCAATGATTACAAGAAGAAGTTTGCGGTCAAGATTATCAAGACCCTGTTCGTCGATTTCAAGCTTTGAGAGGGCATTTTCCGCAATTTTTCCGTCTATCGTTCCGTCGCCCTTAATCTGCGCGTAATCCCGAACGCGCCTCAACAACCGGTTCGCAATTCTCGGCGTACCGCGCGAACGGGAAGCGATTTCCGAAGTACCCTCTTCCGAAATGCTTACATCGAGAATTTTTGCCGAACGGCTGATGATACAGGAAAGTTCCGCGTCATTGTAAAAATCCAGGCGGTGTTTTATTCCGAATCTTCCGCGAAGAGGAGAAGTGAGAAGTCCCGCGCGGGTTGTAGCGCCCACAAGAGTGAATCGGGGAAGCTTAAGTTTCATAGAGCGTGCCGCGGGTCCCTGCCCTATCACGATATCCACTTCGAAATCCTCCATCGCGGGATAAAGCACTTCTTCGATTGTACGGTTCAGACGATGTATTTCATCTATGAAGAGGACGTCCTTCTCCTTGAGATTTGTCAATATCGCCACAAGGTCACCCTGCCTCTCGATAACGGGCCCTGATGTGGCGCGGATATTTACTCCCATCTCCCGCGCGATTATATAGGCAAGAGTGGTCTTCCCCAATCCGGGAGGTCCCCAAAAAAGTGAATGGTCAAGCGCTTCTTCCCTTCCCTTGGCTGCCTCGATGAAAACTTTGAGGTTTTCCTTGACCGATTCCTGCCCCACGTACTCGTCAAAGGCGGAAGGGCGAAGCGTAAGGTCGAATTCCTTTTCTTCTGACTGTATCTCTTCAGGTTCCATACTGTTTTTATATTTAATTTCCCTCTATCAGTGCCATTTTATCCGTTAAAAGGCAAATCTCTTATTCCATTGTAACAACGCGGATTACTCGCCGTGCCTGACAAGAAACTTCAATGACTCCCTGAGAAGACTCTCAACGCAGTCAGATTCCGCGCCCTCTGACCGCGCCTTTGATACGGCCTTTTCTGCCATTCCTTTCGAATAACCGAGATTCATAAGAGCCGAAACCACATCGTCAGACAGAGATGATTTCAACTTAACCTTTTTTTCACCCTTTGCCTCATCTGCGGCAAACACACCCGCGATTTTATCCTTTAGCTCATAGACAAGGCGCTCGGCGGTTTTCCTGCCGATACCGGGAATGGAATTTAAAAGAATGATATCCCCTTCGCTGATTGCGCCGGCAATCTTTTCAGTTTCCGCGCCTGACATTATGTTTATTGCAAGACGAGGGCCGATTTTTGATACGCTTATGAGAGATTTAAAGAGGGACCTTTCCGTAGCCGTAAGGAATCCGAATAACTCAAAGGTATCCTCCCTTACGTGGGTATGAATCTGAAGGCATACCTCACCGCCTTCCCCGGGAAGTTTGTAAAAAGTGGAGAGAGGGATGGAAACATTGTATCCGATGCCCTGCACATCTACTAACACGGTATTCGGTCTTTTCGATTCGAGTATTCCCTTTATTCTGCCTATCACTTTTTTGCCCTCATCTTAATCCTCTTCCGCATACCTGTCTTTCCCTCCCTTGAGTGAGTTGAGGGGAAGGATGCAATGGAGGGTGATATCCTTATCTTGCGTTTTTTAATTTTTCTTCGGTTTCCCTGTTATGAATATGGCATATGGCAACAGCAAGGGCATCACTTATATCGGAAATCATTTTTTTATCGGGCAGGTTGAGCATCAGTTTGACCATATGCTGAATCTGGTTTTTGTCACCCCTGCCATATCCGAGCACCGCTTTCTTTACCTCTGTAGGCATATATTCTGCAACAGGTATACCGCTCTTTTCAATGGCAAGCAGGGCGACTCCACGGGCATGTCCAAGTTTTAGAGCAGATTTCGCGTCATTCGCGAAGAAAAGATTTTCCACTGCTCCTTCATCAGGTTCATACTCGGCAATAACCTTCTGAAGTTCGTCGAAAATGTTGTTGAGACGTACCGATAAATTTGATTTTTGTGAAGTCCTGACTTTACCGGCGTAAACGCATCTTAGCCCCGATTCACTTTCCTCCACGACACCGATTCCCGTCACAACCGTTCCCGGGTCTATTCCGAGTACCTTCATCAGGGCACTATCCCTACAACTGGTCCTGAAGTTTATCCATAACTTCATCGGGAATATCGAAGTTTGAATAGACGTGCTGAACATCATCGTGGTCTTCAATAACATCCATAAGTTTCAACACCTTCAGAGCTTTATCTTCTTCGACCTTAACGGTATTTTGAGGTACCATTGTGATTTCCGCGTATTGTATCGGTATGGATGCTTCTTCTATGGCGGATTTTACATTTTCGAAATTTTCCATAAGCGTTATAACTTCATAGATATCGTCTTCGGCGCTCATATCTTCAGCGCCTGCATCGAGAGCTTTCTCCATAAGAGTTTCCTCATCGGACTTACTCTTTTCAACGTGAATGATGCCCTTTTTCTCGAACATCCAGCTCACACATCCTGCCTCGCCCATATTTCCGCCGTGCTTCGAAAAAAGATTTCTAAGTTCGGCAACTGTCCTGTTTTTATTGTCGGAAAGGCATTCTATAAGGACTGCAATACCGCCCGGACCGTATCCTTCATATTCCGCCTGTTCATAGGTTACTCCGGGAAGTTCGCCGGTACCGCGTTTGATTGCGCGCTGAATATTATCATTGGGCATATTGGCGCCTCTTGCAGCGATTACCGCAGTTCTTAACCTCGGATTTGCATCCATATCTCCGCCTCCCATACGCGCGGAAACCATAATTTCCTTTTGAATTTTTGTAAAAAGCTTGCCGCGCTTGGCGTCTTCCTTGCCTTTCTTATGTTTTATTGTTGACCATTTGGAATGACCTGACATAACAATTGCCTCCGGATTAATCAGTTAAAAAAATAACTTCATTACAATAGTTTTGCTCTAAAGCTTTTCTTCACTGTTTGCAAGCAGTGGATTCAACCTGGCGTTGAGCTCTTCGATTTTTTTTTCATCTTTCAACTTTTTTCCCGCTCCATCGGTAATATAGAAGACGAGTACCGCTTTCACGCCTTCGGTAACAGTGCGGGCAAGTCGGATATCAAGATTCATCGAAGCAAATACCTGTGTAATATCATACAAAAGCCCGATTCGGTCTCTTGCCTGAATCTCCACAATGGTGTCAGTTTCAGACTCTTCGTTATCCGTATTTACACTGTTATCAACATCTACTATATCAAATTTCCCTTCTGTTATATATCTTTTTTTTCGCTTGATAACAGTCTTCATATCGAGATTTTTCGAAAAAACCGCTTCAAGTTCCGCGCCTATTTCAACCCACAGGGCGTTGTCTTCAACAGGTTTTCCGTCAAGATAAGTGCATTGAAGAGTATCCACGGCATAACCTTCGGAATTGGTAAATATATGTCCGCCGAGTATGGCAACACCTTTCGATGAAATGACACCGCAAAGTTTTGAAAAGGAACCTACTTTCCCTTCGAAACAAACGAGAAAGTCGGTTATCCGCGCCTTTTCGTTTTGAAGAACTTCCCAGGTCAAAACCTTTCTTTCGTTTTTAAGTTCATCGAGAAGGATATAGTGGGTTAGAATTCTGCTTGCGAAAGTGGAAAAGGAATATCTTTGAGGCAGGCTTGAAAGAAAGGACAAAACATTCTCTTTGGATATTTTTTCGCCTGATTTTTGCACTACCTTTTCCACAATCTTGTCCATCTTCCTTTTGTTTTCCTCATCGAGTTCGATCTTCTTATGGAGTCCCTTCTCAAAGAATTTTTCCGTTCTGATATAAAGAGTCTTTATGAGCTCTTTTCTCCAGTCATTCCACGAATGGGGAGATACCGAGCTTACATCGGAATACGTGAGTATCAGAAGCATCTTCAATTCTTCTTCCGTTTCAACGGCATCGGCAAAATTGCCGAGTACGGTATCTTCGGAAAAATCTCTTTTTTCCGCCGTATGCATCATAAGAAGGTGATTTGAAATAAGTTTTAAAACCAGTGATGAATCTTCTTCATTCATATTGAAACGGTCAAGAATATGAGGAACAATGTTCGCGCCTCTTTCAACATGTCCCTTTCCTCCGGCTTTTCCAATATCGTGCAGAAGCACGGAGAGTCTCAACAGGTCAAGTCGTTTAATCATTCCGCAAACTTTGAAAAGAAGCTCGTCTTCCCGCTTTTTTCCGGCTAACAGGTTGTCCACCCTTTCAATAGCGAGAAAAGTGTGCTCATCTACTGTGTAATGATGATAAATGTCAAACTGCACAAGGCAGTCAAGCTCTTTGAATTCGGGAATTGTTTTACCGATTACTCCCATTTCATTCATCAAACGCAGAAGTCCTGCTACTCTCTTTTTTGACGCAAGAATTTCCAGGAATATGTCTGCGGATTTCTTAATGTCATTATCTGCGCTCTTTATTCCTTTCACCACAGAGGCAATATGATTTCTCAGCACCTCGGATATAATAAAGCCGTGGCGGTGGACATAACGAAAAATATCATAAATCTTCTCCATCGATGAAATGTCGGGAATTTTGCCGGCGCGCGGAAGATAAAGCTTGTCGTCGATTTGCACAAGTCCGTTGGCAAGTTTTTTCTGATGGAGGATTTTGTCGCTGATTTTTTTCGGAGCTCTCCCTCTAACCATTTTTCTTATAAAAAGAGTGCATAGCTGAGCAATCGTTTTAGCCGAGGAAAAATAATCTTTCAAAAAATGTTCAACCGCCGGTTTGTTGCGAATGTCTTTATAGCCAAGATTTTTCGCTATCTGTGCCTGATACTGTATGGTCAATATGTCATTCTTTACCGATGAAAGATAATGAAGATTGTTTCTCACCTTCCAGAGAAAGCGAAAAGAATCAACAAGCGATTTTCTTTCGTCCTCTGAGAATAGGGGAATCATATCAAGCTCGAATATGGACTCTATCTGACCTGCCGCCTTTGCTATCCAGTAGATTGTATGCACATCGCGTAACCCTCCCGCGCCCTCTTTTACATCCGGTTCAAGCATCTGTACGATTCTTCCTACCTCCTCATAACGCTCGTTACGGTCAAGTATTTTTTCCCTGAGAAAAGCGTCAACGCGCTTGTTTATTATTTTTTTTCTGAAAAGGGAGATAAAATCAGCGAACATTTTTTCATTGCCGAGAAGAAAACGGGATTCAAGAAGAGATGTCATTGACTTAAAATCATTCTGAGCGATTTCTTCACAATCAGCTGTGCTTCGTATGCTGTATCCGAGGTCAAACCCTATATCCCATAGAATTTGAAGCACCTCCTGATTAAAGGTTATGAGCGGGTCGCTTCCATCAAAAAAAAGCAGCATAACATCGAGGTCTGATTTAGGGCTCAAGGTACCGCGCCCGTATCCTCCCAGCGCCACAAGAGATACTGAGTCGAGTAAAGAATGACAATTGTTTTTCTCCGATACCGAAATGAATACATCTCTCAGGATTCCGTCCCAGAGGCAGGATATGGCATTGCTCAATGATTCAGGAGGCATTCCTTCCTGATGTATTTCACGAATCTTTTCTTCGCCTTTTTGAAGTTTGTCTTTGAGCTGTGAAATCATTTTTTGAGTTGTCATAATCTAAAAATCACTTTCCGGCATCCGCTTTTTTTATTCCCAAAGAGTTCATATAGTTTGATATTCCTTCGTATATTCCCACGGCTATATTTTCCCTGTAAAGCGGACTTGCAAGGTTTCTGCCTTCTCTCGGATTAGTTATAAATGATATTTCCACAAGGATACTGGGCATATTTGCCCCTATAAGCACATAGAAAGGCGCCTTCTTCACGCCGAGATTTTTTATTCCGCTGTATTTTTTCGAAAGACGATTTGGAAGCGAGTTTTGAATATTTCGCGCGAGACTGTTTGATTCGCTAATCTTCGTGTTTTTCATAAGGTCTTTAAGTATTCCCTGAAGGTCGCTAATATTTTTTGTGGAGGCGCTGTTTTCACGCGCCGCAACTTCGATTGCGTAAGGGTCCTGTGTAAGGTTGAGAAAATACGTTTCAATACCCGCTGCTCTTATATTTCTGCTTGCATTGGCGTGTATGGAAACAAAAAGGTCCGCGCCTCTCGCATTAGCCATAGCCGTACGCTCTTCAAGAGGAATAAAAACATCGCTGTCGCGCGTCATAATCACATTGAGCCCGTATTTTTCCGAAATGAGTTTGTTCAGCCGTTTTGCCACATCGAGCACCACATCCTTTTCACGAAGTCCGTTTATTCCCACGGCACCGGGGTCTTTCCCCCCGTGCCCGGCATCTATGACTATGGTACCGACACCAAGTCCAAGCTGTCTCAATAGACTTGCCTTCTCCTCCTTTTTCTCAATAGAAGGCGTCGTTTTAATTGTTTTTGAAGAATGTGCCTTATTGTTCACGGCGACGGCAGAAGGTCTTCTTTTTCCCGTAAAATCAACAACCAGGCGGAAAGGGTTTTCAAGGGAAAAGACCTTGTAGTCGTTAAGGTCTTCCACATCCATAATTATTCGCACTGTCGTGGGCTTATAATAGAGCGAGCGTATATCCTTCAGTATGCCGTCTCTCACAGCAAATCTTTTTTTAATGAGTTTTTTGTCAAGATAGGATTTATATATATCTATGTAAATCCTGTCGGACTTGTCTACACGGTGAACTCGATATTTTGCGCCCTTGTTCAAATCAATGGCAACACGACTGTAATCCTGTCCAGAAAAATTCCTTATTCTTTCAATTCTCGAAAGTTTTGAAAGGTCGTATTTTTTTTCAAAACCAAGAAATCCGCAGGCGGCAACAGTACTTATAAGAAGCAGTACAACCGCATAAATTGGAAAAACATCAATCCGGCGCATTCTTTTATTTTTTAATATTTTCAACATTTTTCCACTTCCTTAAAACACAACACACCACTCTTATCTATCCCTAATATTATTCTTTATGAAGGTCT
>CAZJVM010000063.1:0-13995 GCA_964549305.1 uncultured bacterium | reverse complement strand
ACTCGCGTATAGATAAAATAACGATTAAAAAGAAAAAGGGCAATTGCAATAAAAATCATGGAAATGCTTGCAGTAATTATCATCACATACTGCTCATATCTAATCATTTCATCAATCTTTTTTCCTGAAAAATCCACTGACAGATAACCAATTATCTTTTTCGATTTGTCGTGACAGACAAAACACTCCTGAGATGCTCTGATTTCATTAACGCTTGAAAGTATGTTGTTTCCACCGGTATGCTTAAATTCAACATTGTTTTCCGATTCAATATACTTTTTGAGCATATTTATGTTTATTTTCATTCCGAGGGCTTTTTCTTTCGTTGAAAATTTTATTACTCCCTCATCATTCATAATGCTTGCGTTTACAAGCCCTTCAAGCTTTGAGATATCATTTAAAAAAAATCTTATTCCTTCCCGGTCATTTTTCAGCATGTCGTGTTTCACGCTATTTATGATTAGCTTTTCAATAAATGTTGATGTGGAGACAATTCTATCCCTCGCCTGAGATGATTGGTATCTCAGAATGGTGTAAGTGGAGAAAAGGAAAACAATCATCAGGGTAAGTCCCATATAGATTGTAAGCTTCAGGGAAAGGGAATCGTAAAATCTGTGTTTCAGACTTTTTAATTTCATCTTATTCAGGCAATTTAATTTTAATTAAAGTCTTTAGATGCTTGTTTTCTTCGTTTTTGAAAATTCAACATAGAAACATTTTTTAAACTTATCCGCATTAATAAAACATTTCAACCTTGCTGTCCTATATTTTCCTTTTTTTTGAATACACAGACAACAGAAATCGCATTAGGAGACTGATACTTTTTGACCAATACATATTTTTCCTGCAGTTTCACTAACATCTGCCGGCCAAAATCATAAAATTTATCAAATACAAACCAGCATTTATTTTTATTGCCAAAGGCTTTGTCAAAATCTTTTAAAATAACATCAGTTTTCCCTGAGGTAACTCCAAACCTTACGGGAAGTCCTTTATTGATAAAAACCTCACTGACACGATGCCATCCTTTATCACGGTAAAACATATTCCATACTTCCCTGTCTTCCAGCAAACCATAATAGCGGAGAAAACCGGGTTGGGCAAAGCGGAAAACATAAATCATCTCATCATCTTTATAGTTTGCTTTAAGATAATCAATGGCAGGTTTTATATTCTCTGTCCTGTAAAACTTATATTTTTTCATCTGTGTCGAAAAATAGGAAGAAGTGCGACCTTTAAAGCGTTTACTAAAAGTATCACTGTAAATATAAGCGCTCAGTGCAAAGGAAAAGGAAAGGAAAATGGTTACAAGAAGAAGGGTTATTTTAAATTTTCTTTTAAAGAGATATGCAGCGCCCGCGCCTGCGACCACATATACGGGAATGCTTAAGAAAAGGCACTGCCTCGTGGGACCAAAGGGATAAAAGCCGGTGCAGGAAAAAAGCAATGTGATGAGAAACGGCGCGATTATATAACCAAAGAGCCTGAATTTTCGCTGTGAATAAAGAGAAAAAATCCCCAAAATAAATACCACGAGCATAACCGAAGACTGCAATCCCCCGAGTCCGAGGAGAAAATATCGCACGAGCCCATAGCATTGTTTTACAAAAAAAAGGGGGAGTGAAAGGATATTCTTTGTATCAGGAAAATATGGCGCAAGATAAAAATTGGAGAAATACTTTCTTAAATGAAGCTGATATCTGATAATCCAGAAAAAACATCCGACACATACGCCTCCCGTAATAAGCTGGGATAAAATCCAGTCTTTGAGTTCCTTCTTTCTTTCAGTAAAAATTACGGATGCAATAAAAATAATATTTAATCCAGCAACAAGGATTGAAAGTCCGTATTGAGCACAAAATCCCGCAGATGAAACTGCAGCAAAAATATATTTCCATTTTTTTCCACTGCCTTTTTGAAATGCCAGCTCAAAGGCAATAAGTATAAAGCAGGCAAAAAGCACTGAAAGGGAATAAGGGCGAAGTTCATTAGAATACCTGAACTGCGTGAAGGAAAGGGCAAAAAAAAGGGATGAAAAAAGAGCAGGAAGTTCCTCACGAAACAAAATTTTTGTAAATAAATAAACAAGAAATATAGAAACTATATTAGAAAGCGCGGGAACAAGTCTTGCGACAAAGTCCGAGCCGCCGAAAAAAGAAATAGCTTTAATAAGAATTTGCAGCATCGGGGGATTGCTCGAGTTATTCCTGACTGCCTCGATAACATCAGAAAAAGCCCCTAAACTCAAACCGAATTCCCTTGCCTCATCATAATGGAGACTGTAATTCTCAAGCCATAAGAGCCTTATAACCGCTCCGAACAATATTATAAGAAATAAAAAAAAAGCTGATTTCCCGGAAGGAGAGACGGGATGTTCTTTTTCCGATCTGTTGTTTAGAAGTGAGTTATCATTCTTCAAGTCAGCACAAGCCCTCCTCACAATTAATTACTAAGAATAATATCAACAGAATATCAGAGGGCGGTTTTTTATTAAAGTTGATTTTTCCTGAATCGATTTCCGCAAAAAAAAAGCATCTGCCCAAAAAGGACAGATGCCTGAACCAATAAAAAAATCAGCTTAACGATGTTTCAACCGTTTGCCTAAGATTTTGCTTTAATCTCGAATATGCAGTATTCGTTTCCCTGAGGAAGTTGAGGATCGCCGTGTTCTCTTTCACCCTGGCAGTCGAATCTTACAAATTCAACACAGTCTTTGCCTATAATGTCTCTTACGCCGTAATCTATTTCTGTGAAAACTGCACAAAGTAACTTTCTTGTGGGAACATCTGTAATTCCCATGCCGGCAAATGCATTATTAATCATACAACCGATTCTCTTTGCGCGAACGTGCCCCGGAGCAATCTGCTCGAGAGGAAGAAGTTCTGAACCTGAGTTATCAGCTCTCTGGCTTGACATAAACCATAACTGCCAGTCACAGTAGTTCTGAAAATCGCTATTGCTTGCAGGGGGTTTCGTTTCCTCAAGGAATGCCTTTGCAGATATCTGGCCAACATTAAAATAAAATTCTCTGCAAACCTTTTCGCCTTCTTCAGGAAACTTTTCCATAATTCTTACTGTAAGCAGACCCATTAATCCGAAACCTCTCTGCTGTGCAAATCTGTGCAATTCTTTCCAATCTGTTTTGTCTTCTGCGCTCATTGATACATCCTCCTTTGGTTTTGGTTGAGCAAAAATCTTGCCAATAATTTCAAACGTCCAATCAAAAAACCGAGTGGTCACTCGACAAGGTACAATATTTTAAAAAAAAGGCAAGAACTTTCTTCATTTTTTTTTGCAGTCTACTTTTTTTTAAAAAAAGGTCAAAGGGAAATAAAATAAAGCATAAATATAACGAATTAGTCGTCTAAAACCCCGATAAGGGTTTATAGTCGCCAAAAACGGTTTTCAGGGCAAGGCATATTTCTTCCACAGTTGAATATGATTCCACACAATCTATGATAATGGGCATAAGGTTATTTTTCGCCTTTGCGGATTCCCTCAAACGCTTCAATGCCCATTTAACTTTTGCATTGTCTCTTCCACTCTTAATTTTTCTGATTTTTTCTATTTGCGTCCTCCCGGCTGTTTTTGAAACACGAAAGGGTTTTATGACGTCTTTTCTATGTTCACCTGAAACAAAACAGTTCAGCCCGACAACCTCTTTCCCTCTTTTTTCAATATTCTGATTTTTTTTCCACGACTCATTGTTTATAATTTCGTGAAAATAATTTTTTTCAAGGGCTTTCAATGCCCCTCCTTTTTTTTTGATTTTTTCTATAATTTCCTCTGCACCGCTTTCAATTTCATCGGTAAGCCTTTCAAGAAAAGACGCCCCTCCAAAGGCATCTGCCGTATCGCATAAACCGGACTCATAGGCAAGAATCTGCTGTGTTCTTAGAGAAAGTTGTACGCTTTTTTCCGAAGGTATGCCAAGCGCCTCGTCATAAGATGATATGTGGAGGGACTGCACACCTCCAAGTACCGCGGAAAGCGCCTCTATTGTGCCTCTCACAATATTATTCAAAGGTTCCCTCGAAGTAAATGTTGACCCCATTGTTGCCGCGAAAACTCGAAATTTCATTAAAGAGGTGTTTTTTGCGGAGAATCTTTCATTCATCATTTTTGCCCACATCCTTCTTGCCGCCCTGAATTTCGCCGCTTCCTCAAAAACATTCATTCCCGATGCCATAATCCACGAAATCGACGGCGCGAAAGAATCCACGGATATCCCCCTTCTCAAAACATCTTCAACATACTCTGCTGCTGAGGCAAACATGAATGCAACCTCCTGAGTTGCTGTGCATCCCGCTTCTCTATAATGGTAACCGGAAATAGAAATAGGGTTCCATTTGGGAAGATTCAAAGAGCAATATTCAATAATGTCGGAAACAAGTCGCATGGAATGGGAAGGGCTGAAAATATATGTCCCTCTCGACACATACTCCTTGATAATGTCATTCTGAGTAGTGCCCCGCAGGTTTACAGGAGAAATTCCCCTCTTTTTTGCGACACAGATATACATAGCGAGCATAATCGCCGCCTGAGCATTCGCAGTCATCGAGACGGATATTTTTTCAAGGTCTATGCCGTCAAAAATTTCTTCCATATCCGCAAGGGTATCTACGGCAACTCCGATTTTGCCCACCTCTCCTTCGGCACGCGGCGAATCGGAATCTATGCCCATTTGCGTTGGCAGGTCAAAGGCGATGCTAAGCCCTGACTGCCCCTCCTTTATAAGCTCTTTGAAACGCCTGTTTGTATCATATGGAGTGCCGAATCCCGCATACTGGCGCATAGTCCATATCTTCCCCCTGTACATTGTCCTTTGGATACCGCGCGTTAAGGGATATTCCCCCGGGAAACCTTCCCTGCCAAGGTAGAGTTTCGAGCTTTTTGGAGAGAGGGAATAATATCTTTCTATTTTTATTTTCGAGGATGTGCGGAATTCTTTTTTTCTTTCATCCATAACTACGCCTCAAATATCACTTTTTTACATTATAACGCGCATTTTCAAAAAATATGTCAACTGCTTTAAATCCGGCACTTACCTCTACGCGATGTTCCGTATTTTCGGGAATGAAGTAGGAATCACCCTTTAAGAGTAAAAACTGTTTCCCTCTCATTTCAAGCCTCATTTCGCCTGAGATAACAACACCCCACTGCGCCGAATGTGAGTGGGGGGGAATACAGGATTTTTCTCCAACATCAAAAAAAACAACCTGATGCTCTTTTCCCTGAAGAAGTTTTGCCTCTATTCCGCTGATGGGAATATCCGCCTGCGGGAGAGAATCAAAAAAATCCGGATATCCGTTTTCTGTTTTCATTACAATGCCTCCCTTCTATTTTATTAAACAACTTCTTCTTTTCAAGAAAAGCGGTTGACAGTTGACAATTTTTTATTTTATCAGATTCAATAACTTTTAAAACTTTTTATAAGGTAATAGTTTTGCGTCTTCCACGGTTGGAATATATCAAGGCATCTTCTCTGAATGAGGCAGTTGCAACCATAGCTGAATCAGGCGACAAAGCAAAAATTCTCGCAGGTGGTACCGACCTTCTCGTAAACCTGAAACACAGAATTATAAAACCTCACCTGCTGGTAGGAATAAAATCAATACCCGAATTAACAACTTTTGAAACAGCAGACAATGAAAAAATCAGATTCGGCGCATCTTCCATTCTCGATGACATTGCGGGGAACAGTGAAGTCAAAAACAAACTCGGGATACTGCACCAATCAATAAAATCCCTTGCGTCAAAGCATATAAGAAGCACTGCAACTTTAGGCGGAAATGCCTGCCTCGATACGAGATGCTGGTATTACAACCAACCTAAACTCTGGCGCGACTCGAGAGAGTTATGCTACAAAACGGGCGGAGATACCTGCCACGCCATAAAAGGTTCGGACCACTGCCACGCGCTGAACAGTTCTGACACGTCACCAGTGATGATTGCCCTTGACGCGGTTTTCACCGTTGCAGGCAAAAAAGGGAACAGAGAGGTAAAGGCATCGGACTTTTACAAAGATAATGGAAAAGACTACATTGAAATTGGAAATGACGAAATACTTACTTCGATTTCCGTTACCATAGATGAAGAAAACAGTGAACTCACTTCTTTTCAAAAAATATCGAGCAGGCGCGGAATAGATTTTGCTTACGGAAATATTGCCGTATGCCTCAAAGGCAAAAAAGGGAAAGGTTTTTCGGAATCTAAAATTGTTATAGGCGGGATGACTTCATCGCCTGTACTTCTCGAAAAAGCGTCTGCAGTAATCTCGGAATCGGGGCTCACGAAAAACGCAATCGGGGAAGCGGCAGGGTTAGCGTCCACTGAGCTTGGTACTTTGACCAACCTTTTTACATCTGCGGGTTACAAGAGAAAGATAGCATCGGCACTTGTTAAAAAGGCATTGTACACCATTTCCGATAAAACAAAAAAAAGAGGGTAAGGTTTGAAGAAGATAATCACATTGAATGTTAACGGCGATGATTATGAAGTCGCCGTAAACCCAAATGATACGCTTCTTGAAGTTTTAAGGGACCAGCTTAAGCTTACAGGCACAAAAAAAGGATGCGATACAGGCACTTGCGGTGTCTGCACCGTCATAATGGACGGAAAAGCGGTTCTTTCCTGCCTGATTCTGGCATTGGAGGCAGAAGGACATTCTGTTACCACAATAGAAGGAATCAGCCCGGAAGACGATCTTCACCCCGTACAAAAAGCTTTCATAGAAAAAGGCGCCATTCAGTGCGGATTCTGCACTCCGGGAATTGTAATGACTTCAAAAGCCCTTCTTGACAATAACCCGTCTCCCTGCGACGAGGAAATCAGGGAAGCGCTTGCCGGCACATTCTGCAGATGCACGGGACACATAAAGATAATTGAAGCAATCAAAAGTTTAATCCCTTCTGAATAAGGGTATCCGAATATGGCAGGACAAAAAGACAAATACAGCGTAATAGGGAAAAGTCATCCGCGCCTTGACGGCGTTTACAAATCAACGGGACGCTCAGAGTTTGCCGACGATTTCACGTTGCCCGGAATGCTCCATGCAAAAATAGTAAGAAGCCCCCTGCCAAGCGCAAAGATACTCAATGTAGATGTTTCAAGAGCAAAAAAGTTGCCCGGCGTAAAATCAGTAATAGTAAACGAAGATTTAAACGGTTTTATGTTCGGCCCCGATGAACAGCTTCTTTGCAGTGATAAGGTTTACTGCTTCGGAGATGAAGTCGCGGCAGTTGCGGCAGTTGACGAAAACACTGCAATGGAAGCAGCTGAACTGATTAAAGTTGACTACGAACCGCAAAAGCCCATCCTTTCAATTGATGAAGCTTTGACGGAAGGCGCTCCCGTGCTTCACGATTACCTTGAAGACAACTTTGCCGACGATATCAATATCACTTTCGGAGATGCAGACGCGGCTTTTTCACAATCAGATTATATCAGGGAAGATGAGTTTGTAATAAGGCCTAATCACAGCTGTTTTTCCGAGCATCATATCGCGCTGGTAGATTATTCTCTCCCTGATAAAATAATCATCTGGACGCCTATTCAGTCATCTGCAATTATTCAGAACAATATGGCATTCAACCTCGGGCTTTCGGCAAGCAATGTGAGGATAATGAACCTTAACACGGGCGGGGCTTTTTGCGGACGTGGCGCCGACAAGGGATTTCATTATATAGCCGCTTTCCTTTCAAGAAAAACGGCCCGTCCCGTAAAACTTATTTGCAGTGCTGATGAGGAATTTCTTGTTTTTCGAGGCGGCGGCACCTTCAAGATTAAGATGAAAACGGGAT
Organism: uncultured bacterium; assembly: GCA_964549305.1. Lineage (GTDB taxonomy): Bacteria > Schekmanbacteria > GWA2-38-11 > GWA2-38-11 > J061 > J061. The sequence goes on along the minus strand of CAZJVM010000063.1, from coordinate 6,193 downwards.
TCAAGAAGGACGGTACCCTGAAGGCTTGCGAAGCAAATGTTCTTGCAGATTGCGGCGCATATATGGAAACACAGTTTATAGTGCTCAGATTTATGGCAACATCTCTTCAGATGCTATACAAACTCGATGCCGCCCGATTCAGCGGAAAACTCGTTTACACGAACAATCCACCCTACTTCTTTCATCACGGCACCGGAATGGTAACCCTTCGCTTTGCAATGGGGGCGCACTTTGACAGGGTGGCAAATGACCTTGGCATTGACCCTGCGCAATTGCGCCTAAAAAATGCCGTTGACAAGGGATATACAGCACCAAATAAAATCCATTACGCAAGTTGCGGACTCAAGGAATGCATTAAAAAAGCTGTCAAAAAATCAGGATGGAAAAGAAAACGCGGAAAGCTTCCTCCGTACAAAGGTATTGGAATAGGGTGCGGATTAATTCGTTCGGGCGGCAAAGGAATGTTCACCCACGACACTTCCGCTATTTTTATTAAGGTTTCCGAAGACGGCAAAGTTTTTTTATTTACGGGACTGCCCGATATGGGACAGGGTTCTCATACGACAATGGCAATGATCGCAGGTGAGGTGCTCGGAATATCTGCCTCGAATATTACTGTAATATCGGGAGATACGGACATCGCCCCTCTCGATGTGGGCGCTATGTCTCAAAGAGGAACATTTACAACGGGAAACGCGGTCATAAACGCCGCAAAGGACGTAAAGAAACAACTTGTAAAATCAGCATCGAAAAAGTTTTCCGCGCGCGCTTCGGCTATAATTTTCAGGGATGACAAAGTCTATCCAAAAGACGCTCCTGATAAGGCAATAAGCTTCGAAGACCTCATTTTTGAAACACTTTATTCCGACGAGGGAAGATTCATAATGGGAAGGGGTTTCTACAATCCACCTGTAGAAGCGGCAGATATGTCAACGCTTCAGGGGAATTCCTCCCTTGCCTATTCCTTTGGCGCGCAAATCGCCGAAGTAGAGGTTGACCCCGAAACTGGCGAAGTGAAAATTCTTAAAATGACCGTTGCCCACGATGTGGGTTTTGCCATAAATCCCATGGGAGTGGAAGGACAGCTTGACGGACAGGTTTTCAGCGGAATGGGACAGGCGCTCTACGAAGAATGCATTATGGAAAACGGACAGGTACTAAATCCTTCGTTTCTTGACTATAAAACTCCAAGGGCTTTCAATATTCCGGAAGTTGACCATATTATAGTGGAAAGCAATGACCCCTACGGTCCTTTCGGCGCAAAGGAAGTGGGACAGGGAGCTATTCAGTGTACCACGCAGGCAATTGCAAACGCCGTAAGCAATGCCATAGGATGGCCAATCAGCGAATTGCCCGTAACTCCGGAAAAAGTTTTAAAGGCAATAGAAGAAAAAAAACAGGCAGAAGCTAAAAAGTAAAAAACATTTCATTCGCTTTCTTTACTATCCGAATAAATACCCTCGAATTAATTTTTTCAAAAAGTAACCTTGAATTGTTAAATGACCGGGTTTATAATCGTATGCAACGGGAGGCAGTGGCGTTAAATACCATTATTATGGCAAAGACAAAAAACATAGATTATGTGGAAAGCAGAGATAAGCAGCTTTGGATACTCACTCTTCTGCTCTTTCTTCTTTTAGCGGCATTTTTAGTCATTCTCACCCTGCAGTATACTTCCATATGGGGCAAACCCCTTGAAAACAGCTATTTCTATTCATTTGCCGTGCTGATTCTCCTTTTCATCATTTACATTATAAACAATCAAACACAGGTTAAGAAACTGAGGTTCAAAATTGAAGAGGAAAAACAGAAAAGCGATACCTTAAAGGAACAGTCAATAAGAGAAAATCTTCTTTCGCTGGGAACGAAAAATCACTTCGAAGACTGTCTGGCAATGGAATTCAGAAGGTCGCAGATGTCTTCGGCTCCCTTTTCCGTTTTAGTTGTGGCAGTTAAAAATCTCGCCGAAATTGACAAGAAACTCGGATTCGGTTCGGGCAACGAAACGATATGCTCGGTAACAAGGTCTTTAAGGGATTTTTTGAGCGAAGGAAATTCCCTCTTTCGCTACTCAAACCAAATTTATACAAGCATTCTTCCCGAAACCGACAAAAACAAAGTTGACCTATTAATGGATAGGATTAATGAAAAACTTCGAGAGATAAAAACAGGTGAAGGTGAATTGCTTGACATAACAGTAAATGCCGCATCTTTCCCCGACGACGCCGAAAGTCTTCACGATTTGAGAAAAAAACTCTTTGAGCCTTTCAGCGGCGAATCCGTAGACTGACTATTTCCCCGCGCAACGAGGGGTAAAAATCACATTTCATCCTCATCGATTAATCCCGTGCCGTTGCATTTGTCGCAAAACTCTCTGTCCATAGGAATACTTTCATGCTCCCTTTCTGACCACGCTTCGGAATGGGTTTCAGACACCTTTTCAAGATATCCTCTTCCGTCACAGGCAGGACATTTTATTTTCTTGCTATCTTCCATATATTTCTCCTCAATGCAGTTAAACTGAAAGAAAGTTGTTTTCTATTTATTACTATTCCAAAACGACACATCTTACCTCTCCGCTTTTTGGCTGAAAACATAGATTGCAGGATATGCAGTCCGCCTTTTCTTTGCCCTCTGCAATTTTATTAGGCAAATCGGGCTCTCTTATGAGAGAACGACTCATTGAAATGAAATCAGCAATTCCTTTATCGATTTTTTCCTCCATTACGCTTCGTGAACGCATACCGCCTACAAGAAAGACTTTGGCATTCGAAGCTTTTTTGATATTTTCGGCAAAAGACGAAAAGTAAGCTTCCATATCTGAACTTTTAATCGAAGGCCTTGCGGCGCCTTTTTGCGTCTTTGTTTCCGCTATGGCACAGCTTGGCTCGATTGCCGAAACTCCTTCTCCCGCGATTTCAAGGGCATTCTCAATGCCTTCATCTACTTCAAGTCCGCCTTCTACGAAATCAGAGATATTAAGTTTTATGAGGATTGGAAAATTATTTGGAACCTTCTCCTTTATGCGAACAATAATTTCTTTTACAATTTTTATTCTTCCCTTTCTGTTACCGCCCCATTCATCGCTCCTTCTGTTTGTAAATGGCGAGAGAAACTGGCTGAGAAGATATCCGTGCGCCGCGTGTATCTGCACGGCATCCATTCCCGCATTTTCCGCCCTGTCTGCCGCATCTGCAAATTCCTCAATAACTTTTTTAATCTCATCTGCAGTCATCTCACGCGGTGTCACCCGCATTCCGCGAGGTCTAACCGGGGAAGGCGCGACAGGAGAAGTGATTGCGGGGTCAGATTGTCTTCCGCCGTGATTGAGTTGCGCGGCAACTTTTACCAACGGGTCAACTGCCTTTATCTTCTCCTTTATGAGTGCAAAGGTATCTGTCATCGCATCATCGTGAATGCCCTTCTGCCTCAGATGGCATCTTCCTTCGGGAGTAACAAAGGAATGGCCGAGAATTATAAGACCGCTTCCGCCTGCCGCGAGATTTTCAAATATTATCATCTTGTCTTCTGAAACACTTCCGTCTCCGGAGGCAATATATTCCTCAGTCGCCGAACGGACGAAGCGGTTTTTTATTTCAACTTGTCCGATACTGCATTTTGTAAAAAGTAAAGACATTGATTGTAAAGTCTCCTTTATATTTTTTTAAAAAGTGTGTTACAAAAAACACTTTCAATTTACCTAAAATATACTAAAAAATAAAAGGGACAATCAAACTATTATGAAAAAATACACCATTTACTGCGACGGTGCGTGCAGCGGAAATCCGGGTGCCGGAGGATACGGAATAATAATCAATGACGGGGAAAAAATCCGCAAAATATCGGGAGGAGAAAAGCAGACAACAAACAACAGGATGGAGCTTTTTGGAGCAATAAAAGGGATTGAAGAAATCGGCAAACCTTCGCAAATTGATATTTTCACTGATTCACAATACCTCGTACTGGGAATAACAAAGTGGATTTTCAACTGGCTCAAAAAAGATTGGAAAAACGCAAACAAACAACCGGTAAAAAACAGGGACCTTTGGGAAAGACTTCTCGAGGTTTCAAAACCTCACAAAATAAGATGGCAGTGGCTAAAAGGGCACGCGGGACATCCTGAAAACGAGGAATGCGATGAAATGGCAAAAAATTACATAAAAACACTTTCCGATTAACGATTAGAAGGAGACGATAATGTTTTTCAAGCAGATTCATACGGGGGCAATGGGAAATTTTACTTATGTATTCGGTTGCGAGGAAACTGGCGCAGGCGCAATAGTCGACCCTCCTTCAAATGTTAACAAGGTGCTTGCCCTACTAAGTGATAATGGGTTGAAACCTGAATATCTTTTCGCGACACACACTCATTTTGACCATATCGGTGGTTTTAGAGAAATCAAATCGCTCACAGATATTAAAACCGTAGTCCATAAACTTGAATGTGATGTGTTGAAAAATCAAACCATACCCGTTGATATTGAAGTGGAAGAAGGCGACCATATGCGCCTCGGCACTGTAATTGTGAGAATAATCCACACACCGGGTCATACCCCCGGAGGAATATGCCTTCTCATAAATAACGAGAAACTCATAACCGGTGACACACTCTTTGTGGGAGACTGCGGAAGGACTGACCTTGCAGGAGGAAGTTCAAAACAGCTTTATGAAAGTCTTGAAAGGAAAATCAAAACCTTGCCCGACAACATCGAAGTATATCCGGGACACGATTACGGAGGCGCTTCCTCGACAATAGGGAATGAAAAGAAAAATAATCCTGCTCTAAACTGCAAAGATCTTAAAGAGTTTGAAGCATTGCCTTAATATGAAGGATATTTTTCTAACTGCCACACTGCTCTTCTGCATCAAGTAATGCCTGAAGGGTAATATTCTTCTCCTTAATCAGGCACACTACTGCGATATATCCTCCGCAGGGAGGAGAATATCCCTTAAAATCCGGGTCTGTGAAATCGCACCCTGTTATGTAGAACTCACATTTACGGCATATCTTTTTCAGCATCTCATCATTCTGATAAAAGACTTTCGGGCACGATATTTCTTCATTAAAATAGGCAAGAAAACGCTCATTTTGAGAATTATTAAAAATCTTCCTGAAAATCTCCGCGCCCCTGCAAAGCATTTCTTCCTTACCTTCCTTGTAAAAAGAGCAGAAGGGTTTGCAGATTTTTTCAACCAATTCATCGTTTTTCATTTTTTTTATTACCCTGACTGCCATTTAGAATTTCTATAAACCCCTTTAAAATGCCTGCCGTGGCGCCCCAGATAACATCACCGTTAAAATCGAAGAAATATGTCTTGAGCATATCTCCTTTGTATTCCCTGAATGTTTCAGACCATTTCTTTTCTATCATTAAAAGCGAAAGGGGAACTTCAATAATTCGTTCAATTTCCTCTCTGTTTATCTTCAATTCATAGGGGAAAGGAATTACTCCTGCAAAGGGTGAAATATTAAAACCCGTAACAGTTGGCACATCATCGAGCGCGCCGAGTATTTCAATATTATTTTCCGTCACTCCGATTTCCTCCGAAGTCTCTCGCAGCGCTGTCTGCAAAATATTATTATCATCATCGTTTTTCATTCCGCCTGGAAACGATATTTCTCCCTTGTGATGTTCAACCTTATCAGTCCTTTTTGTAAAAAGAATATGAGGTGTTTCATCTTTCAGAAATATGGGAAGGAGCACACCTGCGCCGGTAAGAGAGGAATCTTCAAAAATAAACCTCTCCCTTTCTTCAAGAAGATGTTTTATTGATGAGGCATTGAAATTCATAACGATGTAAATAGCAGAATATCAGGAGCTTTTCCAGAAAACATTTGAACACTAAAAGAATATCCCTTGATTTGAATCTGTCTGAAAATTATACTAATTTCGCTATGTATTATGAAAAGATATTTGAAAATTTAAACAACAAACAAGTCCAATATGTCGTAGTCGGCGGTGTCGCCTGCGTCCTGCACGGTGTTGTAAGATTAACTGCAGACCTCGATATTATGATTTGTATCGAAGAAAACAACATAACTAAATTTGTAACTATTATGAACGAACTTGGTTACAAGCCCAAAGTACCCGTTAAAGCAGAAGATTTTATCAGTGCTGAAAAAAGAAAAAAATGGATAAAAGAAAAAAATATGAAAGTGCTGAGTTTTTTTCACCCGGACAATCCTGTAAAC
>CAZJVM010000062.1:0-14212 GCA_964549305.1 uncultured bacterium | reverse complement strand
GATTTTATTTTGGAAAGTTTCAACACCGTCACATTCTCTCCCTTTGCGTAAGCATTGAGAGAAACTGCGAAAACGAGAAGGAAGATTGTTGAAATTGTTTTTATGGCATTTCTATAATTTGAAAAAGTCATTCCTTGTTATCTGATTGCAATACTGTCTTTCGATACTTTAATGTTGTTATCGAGGTTTGGGTCCTGCTTTGCATTTTCGCAGGTAACCTTTAGATAATAGTTTCCCGGCGTTTTGGAATCATCAACTTTCCATTTGAAATATATGGTTTTCCTTTTTTTGACCTTCACCCTCTTTATTGACTTCGATTTCAAAAGCGTATCGCCTGATGCGTCATTTAGTGAGTTGAGTGAGCTGTAAATATTGATATAGAGATTTAAGGCATTACGTTTTCCCACATTTTTTATGATGGCTTTCGCCTTTGCCCTGCTTCCTCTCTCCGTGATTTTCGGGTATTTGAAAGTCATTACTTTAAGGTCAGGTTTTTTAGTGTTTTCGGGAGGCGTTATATCAATGCTGTCGGGGAGTTCGAAAATCCTCAATCCTTGCGTATTTGATGTTAAAAAAATATTGTTATCTATAACTTGAAATTCACTCCAAATACTGGATGTAGTAAAGTCTGTTATAAGTTCAGGTTTAGATGGGTTTTTGAAATTTATTGCTTGAAGAATTGTTGTATTATAAAAATTGCCATCAAAATCAAAATAGGTTGCAAATACAAATTTGTTTGATGAAAAAATATCACCTGCCAAAGAAGCATAATTCCCAAAATAAGTATAACTTCCTAACAGTTTTGTAGAAGTTGGATTGCTTACATCAAAAACTGCTATTACCGAAAAATCATCATCGTCATCATTAGCATTATATAATGTATAAGCCCGCTTATCAGAAACGAATATACTTGATGCTCTAAATGTTGTATCGTAGAAAGGTGCAGGCAATGTAATTGCAGGAGCCTTGATTGTACCAGAACGTGTTGGTGATGACGGGTTTTTTATATTAATAATTCCTGTCTTATTAAAACCTGTTAGAAAGTATAATTGTTTTCCGTCAATAAATATCTTATCTACACCTCCTGCCGGTTTATAAATTTTTAAAAGTTTAGGTGATTTAGGATTTTTGATATCTATTATGTGAAGCTCTCCACCAGAGAGAAAAATAGTTGAGCCCTTAATCTTTATGTCTGAGATGATATGTAATTTAGTATATTTGCTCAAAAGTTGAGGAGAAGAAGGGTTCTTCGCATCAATGATAAAAAGTCCTTCTTTTTCGACACCAAGGAAAACATAGCTTCCTTGAACAGCGACGATATTCGGATTGTTTATTGTTTTAAATTCTCCTTTAAATTTTATGAACGAAGGATTGTTTATGTCAACAATAGAAAGTCCGCCGGAACCGGCAATATAGGCAGTATTGCCCGACAGAGCAACATCCGTGGCATCACCTGCGGAACTGAAAGAACTTACAAGAGTCGGTGCGGAAGTATCAATAGGGTCAAATATTGATATTCCTTCAGGTCTGTTAACGACTATATTCTGTCCGGATAGTGCAACGGAATAATAAACACTCTTTGATTCAAATGCAGAACTCTTCAGAAAAGGACTGGCAGGATTGCTTACATCAACTATAAAGAGTCTGTTTGAGTTGATAATGAATGCTGTATCACCTGACACAATACTCTTATTAACACCTTTGTTATTATAAGGAGGAAAAGAAAGAGTATGAAAAACATTTAAAAGCTTAGGTTTTTTTGGGTTTGATAAATCTATTGTTTCAATGCCGTTAGTTAAAGTGACATATGCTATATTTTCCGAAACATAAATATCGATAGCCGGATACTTATTTTTGAATTTATTTATAAGTTTCGGAGACGCAGGATTGCTTAAATCAAATATGCAAAAATGATTGTCGCCTATCAAATACGCTCTGTCATCTTCGATAAATACTTTATCAGAATATCCTGTTTTTTTAACTCCCAACCTTCCTGAAAACTGCGGTGAAGACGGGTTTGTCACATCTATAATAATAAACCCTGCTTTTTGTGAACCCACAAGATATGCATAATTGCCTGAAATAAATATTTGAGATATTTCATCTCTGTTATGTCCTGTTGTTGATGATGAAACTTCATAGGAGCCTGTAAAAACAGGAGAAAGAGGTTCTGTTATATCAAATATTCCGAGGCGATTATGCCAGACAAGATTGCCTTGTGAATCAGGTTTGTGTTCTACATATCCAAAATAGAGAAGATTATTTGAAATAAAAAGCTGATTTATATCCCCATAATTATTATTGATTGTCTTCTTTAACTGCGGTTTTTCGGGACTGCTTATATCAAGAATTTTAAGATTGGAATTTTTTTGTGCCACATATACAACATTTTCATTTATAGCAATTGTTCTGATTGACCCGGCAGTATCATATTTTCCAATTAGGAGAGGATTAGCAGAATCAGCAACATCTATTATTGAAAAACCTCCTGCAGATATATATGCTTTATTTCCTGAAACGCTTACTGCATTGGGGATAAAACGGGAAGCTATTTCCAGAGTACTGAGGACAGCAGGGGATGATAAATCTGAAATATCAACTATAAAAAGGTTTCCATTCCTTGTAGTGATATATGCTTTAGATGCAGAAACATAAATATCTTTATCTCCCTGTTCTATTTCTAATGAGCTGATTACAGTTGGTGATGCTGGATCGCTTACATCTATTATGAAAAGATCACTCCCGCTTCCGGAAGCTGCATAAGCAATGTTTCCTTCAACAAAGACTCTCTTGGTGTTTTCCTTAAAGTAGCCAAGAAATGAAGGTGATGCCGGGTTGCTTGTATCTGCTATTGAAAGTCCTCCCTTTCCGTCAGCTATGTATGCAATTGAATTTAAAACATAAATTCCAAAGGCGTTTCCGGGTGTTTCATAGAATCCTGACAAAAGAGGGGTGGAAGGGTCAGAAACATCTACAGTGTAAAGTCCGCTGCCTTCATAGGGACTGAGCAGGTAAGCAGTATTTCCTTCAACAAATACACTTTGAACATCAGCATTTAGATCCAGTGTTCCCAAAAGAGCTGGTGATGGAGGGTCAGTGATGTCAACAATTGTCAATCCATTATTGCCGACTGCAAGATATGCTATATTGCCTGAAACATAAACTGCCTTGGCGCTTCCATGAGTATCATAAGATGATATGAATTCAGGTGTTGAGGGATTTGTGACATCAAGTATTATAAGACCTGCCTTCTCTGCAGTAAGGTATGCAATGTTATCTTTAGTGAAAACATCATAAGTCGCTCCAAATACATCAAAGGATGAGAGCAATTTCGGAGGAACAATATTTTCAAGCTTTAAGATTGCAAGTCCGCTGTTTCCATCAGCGACATAAGCATAGGGTGTGGAAATATCAATGGCTCTGGCATTTCCCGGTGTTTTGAATGAACCTGCAAACTGTGGTGATGTTGGCTCAGTTACGTCTAAAACAAGTGTTTCTGCAAAATAATTGAAAAGATATATGGTTTTCCCTGAAAGGGACAAATTAACCGGATTATCCGGCGATTTAAAATAACCGATACGCTGTGGATTGGAGGGTTCGCTTGTATCTACTATTATGAGTCCATTATTATGATGTGTGCCTGTTTCGGCTAAATAGACAAAATTTTCCTCTGCCTGAATACCTACAATACGAATCCTTTCAAGCCATGGAATGACAGGCTTATAAGTCCCTGTCAGAACAGGATTAAAAGGATTGCTGATATCTACTATTGCGAAACCATCGTTTACAACTCCGTTTACAACATATGCCCTGTCGCCTGAAACTGCAATGTTGCCACCGCCTACTTCACTGAGAGAACCTTTAATTGAAATTGATGCCGGGTCTGAAACATCGAATATTAGAAATCCGGAGTTTGTAGCTACAAATGCGTTATCTCCTCTGACATAAACTGCATTTACACTTTTTTCATTATATTGACTGAGCAGTACCGGAGAGGAAGGATTGTCTGCATCGACTATTAACAGACCGCTGTCTCCTCCTGCAAGATAGACGGTTGTGTTTACAACAAATAATTTAAGAACGCTTGTTTGCGTTAAAAAATGCCCTTTAAGCTGAGGCGACGAAGGGTCAGTGATGTCAAATATATCAAGTCCGTTCACAGTTGCGCAGTAAACATAATCTCCGCTTAACTTGATATCGTTGTATGTGCCTCCGTAAGCACCAATGAGATTTAAATCAATATCCTGTTTGGAAGCATATGAATTAATTGAAAAGAAGCTAAGGGAAACAAAAAGTAAAACGCCAATTGTCCTGATTTTAATCTGAGTTTTTAGACGATATTTTTTTGTCATTTTGAATATTTGAAATATAATAAATGCTAATCATAACAATCAATTAGCATTATATTAATAAATAATAGCATATTGTAATTATTGTCAACTTAGAAACAGATTTTTTTTATGGTTTTTTCTGGATCTTCCAGTCAAGCTGGAAGATGACACGGGGGTGCTGGAAGATGACGCGGGGGGGGTTGGAATGATGACGCGGGTGGGTTGGAATGATGACACGGGGGTGCTGGAATGATGACACGAGAGGGGTAAGGAAAACAATGCGATGAGAGTGTCAGGAGATGAAAAATGGATTATGCCAAAAAATCATAAACCATATTTGTTGACTCAGTATTCAAATATGAATACAATTGTATTCAAAAGTGAATACATATGGATATTATTAACAGTCTATTCAAATCGAAAATAAGAAGGAAAATTCTCACTTGCTTCTTTGCTGATGAGAACAGGAAATATTATATTAACGAATTAGCCCGCCTTATTGATACATCACAGGGAACCTGCAGAAGAGAGTTGAACAAGCTTGCGGGAATAGGAATTTTTAAAACATTGAGAACGGGGAATCTTCTTTATTATAGTATAGACAAAAAAAGTCTCTTTTATAAAGAATTCCGTTCAATCATCGGAAAAACCCTTGGTATAGAGATTCGACTCAAAAATTCATTGGAAAAAATTGAAGGTATAGATTTTGCTTTTATATTTGGTTCCTATGCAAAAAGACAATTAACGCCTGCATCCGATATTGACCTTGTGATTGTTGGAAGAATAAAGGAAGAAAAATTATCTGATACTTTAAAAAAGGAAGAAAAAATAATCAGCAGGGAAATTAATTACCATATTTATTCAAAATCAGAGTTTAAGTCAAAAATGGAGAACAAAAATTCATTTATTAAAAATATATTAAAAAACTATATTTTAATTCTTGGAGATGATGATGATTTTAAGCAACTTCTTGAAAAAACTTGAGAAACAGGGATTTTTGAAAAAAGAAGATATAGGGCTTGATCAGGTAAAGGCGCTTCTCAGCAGTTCGTCCCGAAATCTCATTGCTTCAGAAAAGAATATTAAGATTGATGAAGAAGCGTGCTATTCTCTTGCTTATAATGCCATGTTAAAAATTGGGAGAGCGCTGGTTTTCCTGCAAGGATACAGACCATCAGATGGAAAACAGCATTTAACTACAATTGAAGTCGCAGGGAAGATTCTCGGTGACGAGTTTTCAACATTAATTGATTCTTTTGACAGGATGAGAAGAAAAAGAAATCAGTTTACTTATGATCCGATGTTTCCTTTAAGCTTATCGGAAGCAAAAAAAGCACTTGAGACAGCAACGATGTTTAACAAAAAAGTAAAATCTTATCTTAGAAAACAATATTCCCAACTTGATCTATTTGAAGATTGAATCTCCTTGTAGATTTTTTATTTTCAATAAGCTAATAAATCTATTATGAAACTTAAAAGAGTAATCATCATTTTATTTTTAAGTATTTTTACTTTCCCATCTTTTCTCTCTGCAAAGCAGGTTACTGTTCTCTTTACTTCAAGCACGCGCAATACCTTTCTTGCCTGCGGTTGTCCCGGGAATCCTTTCGGAGGAATATCACAGCGTGCCTATATGGTTGAGAAAATCAGAAAAGAAAAGGGAGACCTGCTTCTTCTTGACGGTGGCGATATCTTTCCTCTTCAGATGTCAACCTTTGAGAGCAGAAAACTCGGCTATATTCTAAATGCCTACGCGCTTCTTGATTATGACGCAATAATTCCGGGCGAGGCGGATTTAAGCGAAGGGACGACCTTTTTTTTAAATGAAGTTTCCGGAAAACAACTGCCATTTATATCAACTACAATATTTAAAAAGGATGAAAACTCTCTTCTGTTTCCTCCATATTTTATAAGAGAGATAAAGGGCGTTAAGATTGCAGTGATTTCAATTACGGCAATTGAAAATGGAATATTGAATAAAGAAAAGTTGAATAGAACTATCCTCATAAATGACAGTGATTCCCGGATAAGGCAATATATTGGATATCTTAAAAATAAGTCGGACATTATCATTCTTCTTTCACACGGCACTATTGCAGATGCCGTTGATTTATCCAATAAATACCACGATGTATCTTTTGTCATTGAAGGTCACTGGGAGGAAGGTTATCCCCATCGCACCAATGAGGGGAGAGTGCCTGTATTTAACGCGGGCAAAGAGGGAGAGTATCTGGGAAGACTTGAAATAACTTTAAATGAAAAAAATGAAATTGCGCAAATCGATGATGAATTCATAGCTATGTCCAAACTCATTCCCGCGAACAAAAAAACCGAGAAACTTTTTCTTGCCTATCTCGATGAAGTCAAAAAGAGCACAAAGGAAGGGGAAAGCATTCCCGAACTCGATGCATACAGAGCAGGACTTTGGAATAATTATTCTGCCAATGAAAATTGCTCTGATTGCCACAGCGAACAATACGACCAGTGGATTGAAACTCCTCATTCCCGCGCCTTTGACGCCCTTGTCAACGTGGGGCGTGAATATGACCCTGAGTGCCTCTACTGTCATACAACAGGATATGGGAGAGACGGAGGATTCATCAATTATGAAAAAACTCCTGAAATGATTTCCGTGGGATGTACAAGTTGTCACGGTGTTGATGAAGAACATCCCGATTCAGGTAAACAATCGCCGTCAATATCCCAAAAAATCTGTATAGTATGCCATACCAAAGATAAAGACCCCGAATTTTCCTATGATGAATTTCTTCTCAGAGTAATTCATTAAAAGATGATTTTACTTTATTAAAATCTGCAATTAATTTGAATTGACCCTAAAAACCCTATTGTGATATTTTTTAATTGCGTAAAGAATCACAAGATGCAGTAAATTAACTATTTGCTTCGGGAGGTATTCGATAATGATAGAGGGCGTGAAGACCAAAAAACTTAAGGTTATACCAGATGAGAGAGGACGTTTGATGGAAATGCTTCGCTCAGATGATGATCTTTTTATAAAATTCGGTCAGGTTTATCTTACAACGGGATATCCCGGAGTAGTCAAAGGATGGCACTATCATAAAAAGCAATGTGATAATTTTATTGTCGTAAAAGGAATGATGAAAGTTGTTCTCTACGACAGGCGCGAAGACTCGAAGACACACAGTGAAATAAATGAATTTTTTATGGGTGAGCACAATCCTATGCTTCTGCAGATACCTCCTCTCGTATTGCACGGTTTTATGTGCATAAGCGAAAATGAAGCGTTTGTTGTTAATCTTCCCACTGAACTTTATAATTACGAATCGCCTGATGAATTCAGGGTTTCTCCCGATTCAGGCGAGATTCCCTATGAGTGGAACATAAAAAACGGTTAGTTTCATTAGTCAAATTTAGAAATTTTTTCCCTTCACTTTTTGAAAGGCGAAAAAAAATGAAAGTCCTTATCACAGGCATAACCGGATTTGCGGGGAGTCATCTTGCCGATTTTATCCTTGCCGGTAAAGAAGATACGAAAATATTCGGAACCTGCAGGTGGCGAAGCAATAAAGAAAATATCGAACATATTGCTGACAGAATAACTCTCTTTGAATGCGACCTTAAAGATTCCTCTTCTGTTAAGAATGTCATTGATTCGGTAAAACCTGACAGAATTTTTCATCTCGCGGCACAAAGTTTCGTTTCTGCGTCCTGGAATCTTGCCTCGGAAACAATCAAAAACAATATTATCGGGAATCTAAACCTTCTCGAAGCGGTCAGGCACGCGGGAATTTCACCTCGTATTCAGATTGCCTGCTCCAGCGAAGAATACGGAATGGTAAGTGCCGATGAACTTCCAATATCGGAATTAAACCAGTTAAAACCTTTAAGCCCTTATGCCGTGAGCAAAGTAGGTCAGGACCTTCTCAGCTATCAGTATTATCAAAGCTATGGCATCGATGTTGTAAGGACGAGAGCGTTTAATCATACCGGACCGAGAAGGGGACACGTTTTTGTGGCATCGGATTTTGCAAAACAGATTGCCGAAATCGAAACAGGGAAAAAGGACCCCGTGATTTTTGTGGGAAACCTTTCTACAAGGCGCGATTTCACCGATGTGCGCGATGTAGTGAGGGCATACTGGCTGGCGCTTGAAAAATGTAAAAAAGGCGAAGTCTATAATATTTGCTCTGGCACAGATTGTTCAATGGAAGATCTTCTGCATATGCTTCTGTCCGAGAGCAAAGTCAAAGTGGAAATCAAAAAAGATTCCACGAAGATAAGACCTTCAGATGTGCTTGTTTTAAGGGGAGATAACAGCAAGTTTTGTTCTGCAACGGGATGGAAACCTGAAATTTCCTTTAAACAAACACTCCGCGATATTCTTGAATACTGGCGTGCGCGGGTAAAAAGGAATAATTCGGGATAGTGAGTTTGAGAAGAAGATAGTTTAACTGTCCGGTGAATTGATGGTTTTTTTATTGTTGCCGCGCTTTTTGCAAGCCCATCCTTTCCCTTTTGGTCAAGAAAGAGCGGTATGCTCGGGATGATTCCATTTTCTCCCAAAAGAAGGGGAAGTGAAAGCGTTACATCCTTTATTCCTTCAACCTCCTTTTGGGGCGAGCGGATTGTGAGTATCGCTCCCTTATCGCTTATCTATAATTGAAAAGCTGACATACCATTTTATTTGAAATCAACAGAGCAGTTTAAATTATTCGCGAATATGATATTGATACGATTCATTTGAATTATAAAGAGAGAATTGTATTGATTCATTGCCAAACCCTGTGCTAATAATTTCAGGCCTGTTATTGTTGAGAAATCCTGATAAAATCTCTTTTTATAAATAAAATCAAATGGCAAATGAGAATAAAAAAATTGTTTCACAGAACAAAAAAGCATTTTTTCAATATGAAATAATTGAAAAATATGAGGCGGGAATTTCTCTTCTGGGCTCTGAAGTGAAGTCGCTGAGAGAAGGCAGAGCAAATTTGAGGGACAGTTATGCAAGGGTTTTACGGGGAGAAGTTTTTCTGTTAAACTGTCATATCAGTACTTATTCTCATACGGGGCATGAAGGCCACGAACCCTTGAGGGAAAGAAAACTTCTTCTAAATAAAAGAGAGATAATGAAGCTTACAGGGCGTGTTGAGGAGAAGGGGCTTTCACTAATACCCACTAAAATTTATTTTAAAAACGGAATTGCCAAGGTTGAAATAGCCCTTGCGAAGGGGAAAAAACTTTACGACAAACGAAAGGCAATCAGGGAAAAGGAAGTGAAAAGAGAGCTTGACAGACAGATGAAGGAAAGAAAATAAGGATGAAAAGAGCAATACATAAAAATGAGATGAATATACCTGTTGTCTCCACGATAGTGTTTCTTCTATTGTTCTCCTTTGCCTTTTACTCTTTTTCTCAGGAAACGGTTGATTCCGTTAAACCCGAAGGAATTATAATTCTCAACCCCGGTCACGGCGGCAGGGATTTGGGAATTTCCGTTAACGAGAAAATCAGGGAAAAAAACATTGTTCTCGGAGTTGCACGCAAAATCATCCCATCGGAAAGCGAGGAATCAAGATATTCCTTTGTTCTTTCGAGACAGTCCGATGTAACGCGCAGTGATGCCGAGCGGGACGCAATGGCTGTTGAACTTAAACCCAACGCATTTGTGAGCCTTCACGTGGGTTCATCATATGACTCTTCAGTGCGGGGAGTTAAAATTTATGTGTGGTCCAATGTAATGGGGGCAATTTCATTGGGGAAAGCACAGTCTGAGGAGAAATGGTGGGAGAAAACAGGCGGAGAATTGCTTAAAACGTATAAGGTAAGACTCCTTGAAAACGTGCAGTCAGACTATGTACGCGAAAGCAGGCAACTTGCCGAGTCAATAAAGAATGAAGTTACCAAGATAAGAGGAATTCCCTGCACAATTGAAAATGCTCCTGTAAGAGAGATTGGAAGTGTTACCGCGCCTGCGGTTTCCATTGAAGTTCTTCAGGAAAGCAATGAAACCGACAGAAGAATGATCCTTGATGAAAGCATTATGGCTCAGATTGCAAGCGCGTTTCGAAGAGGTATAGAAAATTTTGTTTTGGAACAAAATGCGGTGATGGAAAGGTGACGGTTTGAATAAAAGAAATATTTCATATGTCTTGCTGTCTATTGTAATGATAATGGCACTGCAGGGATGCAAGAAGGCTTACAAAGAAAAGCCCGAACAGTTAAAAACCGGGGAAATAAGCGAGAATCTGACTCTTGAGAAGAGTGTAACTCTCTTTTACCCCTTCAGAGAAGGACTTACGGGAGAAGAGAGGGTGGTATCCTTTGACGCGGATTCACCTGTTGAAGTTAATATTGTAAAAGTCTTGACTCTTCTTTATGAGGAAAATTCAGAATCGGGCAGGATTCTTCCCCCGGGAATTACAATATCCGATGTCTTCATCGACGGCAATGCAATCGTATATGTTAACCTTGAAAATGTTGGCAAAAGGATAGGAAAAACGGGAATAACGGCAGAAAGAGAATTTATCTCAAGTCTGGTGCTTACAGTGTTAAGAAACTTTCCCGGGCAATCAGGCGTCAAGATTCTAATAGACAGCGAAGAGAAGGATACTCTGGGCGGGCATATCGATATTTCAAAACCTTTCTACCTTTTGTCGGGCGATGAAGGGACATTATAGATTTGCCGTTGTTTTTTTCTCAAAAGACTGCGGCGCTTTTCACGGTAATAAAATAAAAAACTTTTAAAGCAGAGTCAGAGTGTCATTTTAATCCAGGGGAAATAATAATTGCAAAACGGCGGAATAGGGATATTTGATTCGGGAATTGGGGGGCTTTCAGTTTTTCGGGAAGTTTCAGCGAGAATGCCACGGGAGAATATCGTTTATCTCGGTGACACTGCAAGAGTGCCCTACGGGACAAAATCGGAAGAAACCGTAAAGAGGTATGCTCTTCAAAATATAGACTTTCTCATCAAAAAAGGCGTAAAACTTCTCGTTGTCGCCTGTAACACTGCGTCTGCATACGCGATAGATATTATAAAATCGACCTATGATGTTCCCGTAACGGGAGTTATTGCGCCCGGTGCCGATGCCGCTTTCAGGGCAAGCAAAAACAGAAAGATAGGAGTTATCGGTACAAAGGCGACAATCGGAAGCGGTGCCTATGACAGAGCGCTGAAAAAGCTTATTCCCGAATGTGTGATATATTCGGTAACTTGTCCGCTCTTTGTATCGCTTGCCGAGGAGGCAATGTTTGACAATCAAATAACAGCATTGACGATAAAACATTATCTGAGTGATTTGAAGGATAGCGGTATTGATACGCTCATTCTCGGTTGTACGCACTATCCTTTTCTGAAGGGAGCAATCTCTGAATTTATGGGAGACTCAGTTGAATTGGTGGATTCAAGCGTTGAAACCGCACTTGCAGTTGAAAAGATGCTTCAGGAAAGGTCATTGATTAGAAACGGGGAAGAAAAGGGGGAATATGAGATATTCGTTACTGATGATTCGGCGCATTTTCAAAATACCGCCGGGGTGTTTTTAGATAATTTCAACGGTCAATTGCACCGTATTGACATTTAGGAAAGGAATTTTTATGCAAAGCAAAAAAAGGGGAAGCGCCCAGTTAAGACCGGTCGAAATAACAACCTGGCCCGTAATATATCCTGCCGGCTCGTCGCTAATTGAAATGGGAAATACTCGTGTTTTATGTTCCGCGAGCGTGCTTGACGAAGTTCCCAAGTTCCTTTTCGGAAAAGGGACTGGTTGGGTTACCGCGGAATATTCAATGCTTCCCGCGTCAACGGGTACGAGAAGCAGGCGCGAAAGAGGAGGGAAAATCAGCGGTCGCACGCAGGAAATTCAACGCCTAATCGGCAGAAGCCTTCGGTCGGTGGTTGATATGGAAAAACTCGGAGAGAGAACAATTATCATTGATTGCGATGTGATTCAGGCAGACGGAGGTACAAGGACTGCATCCATTACAGGCGCTTTTGTGGCACTCAGTCTTGCAGTTGAAAAACTTTTAAGCGATGGAGTCATAGAATCAAACCCCCTCACCGATTATGTCGCCGCCATAAGTGTCGGAATTATAAAGGGAAAAATACAGCTTGACCTTGATTATGAGCTCGATTCGGGTGCGGATGTGGATATGAACTTCGTTATGACCAAAAAAGGTAAAATCGTGGAAATTCAGGCAACTGCCGAAAGAGAGGCATTTACAAAAGATGAATTGTCCAAACTTATTTCAAATGCTGAAAAAGGGATAAAAAAGCTTTTCACTTTGCAGGCAAATGCAATAAAATACGGTATAAAAAAAATGTGAGAGAATTCGATAGCCCGTTAATATTCAACCAAGAGAAACGGAGATAGAAAATGGTTCAATACGAAGGATTTCGTGGTTTTATAAAACTGCTTGAAGAAAAAGGTGAGATGAAGTCCGTGGCGAAGGAAGTTGACTGGGATCAGGAGGTTGCCGCAGTTTTTGTAAAATCCGCCAAAACGAAAAACCGCGCCCTTCTTTTCGAGAAGGTCAAGGATTCGGTCTTTCCTCTTGCCATAGGTGTTTTGGCGTCTCCCGAAAGGATCAGATATGCCGTGGGGATGGAAAATGGAAATTTCGATAAGTTTGTCGAAGAACATCTCAATACAAAACGTGACGATTTCCCCCCTGTCGTAGTCGATAAAGCGCCTTCTCAGGAGGTTGTGGTTGAGGGTGATGATGTAGATCTTTTTTCACTTCCAATTCCAAAATACAATGAGAAGGAAGGAGGAAGATATCTTACCTCAGGTGTTTCCATAAGCAAAGACCCTGAATATGGCTCAAGAAATGCCGGAATTTACAGAATGATGGTAAGAGAGAAGAACGAGCTCAATATTAATTTCGGTTTTCCCAACAGACATCTCCTTGTTCACGCCAAAAAAAGTATGAAGGAAGGAAAACCTCTTCCTCTTTCAATTGCCATAGGCGTCGACCCTGCACTCTGGTTGTGCGGTGCAATGCCTTTGCCCGCAAAATACGATGAGGTGAATCAGGCAGGCGCAATTATCGGAAAGGGAATAGAACTTGTCAGGGGAAAGACTATAGACACGGAAGTTCCTGCCAACGCGGAATTCATACTCGAATGCGAACTTGACCCCGGGATTATGAAACCTGAAGGTCCATATAATGATTTTCAGGGATACTATACAAGAGTGAAGGATAATTATGTTCTAAAGGTTAAGGCAATAACCCACAGGAAGAACGCTGTTTTTGAAACAAGTCTTACAGGACAGGTCCCCGAAGGTGAAATGGAAGTGTACAGGCATCTGCTTCTTTCACAGCAGAAGGTGCAGTTGAAGAAAGTCATTCCTCAGGTTGAGTCGATGACATTCGATGCGGCAAGCATGGGGCATATCTATATTGTCTCCGTAAGGAAGAAAAGGCCCTTTATGGCAAATCAGATAGGCAATGCCATTCTTTCCTTTCCGTGGAGTAATATGGTCAAGATGGTTGTTGTCGTAGATAATGATATCGATGTCTTTGACTCGGCGCAGGTGATGTGGGCGATTGCAACGAGAGTTGATTTTGAAAAGGATGTTACTCTTCTTCCTTCAATGCCAGGAGCGAGTTTTGATGTAGGGACGGGAGGAAGGCGCGGAGTTACAAAGATGATACTCGATGCAACGATGAAGCTTGAAGAAGAAGGATATCCGGGACAGTTTCCCGAGGCGGGAAGACCCTCTGCCCAAATCCTCGAAAAGGTAATCAAAAACTGGGACTCTTACGGACTGGACTGATTGTCGGGAATGACAACTTATTTCACCATGAAGTAGATAAAAAAAAAGGTTTTTGTAGGGGAAGATTCCACGCTTCTGCCAGATGTGTATTTGCGAATGCAATGAAGCAATCTCGCTTTT
>CAZJVM010000061.1:0-14718 GCA_964549305.1 uncultured bacterium | reverse complement strand
GGGAACTGGCATTTTAGAAGATGCGTTTGTTGAAAATATTTTTGAATTTGATACTGTTTGGCAGATCCTTTTGATAATGTCATTTTTAATTTTTACAACTCTTGGCATTCTTAAAAAGAAAACTAATATCCTAAAAAACCAAATCCTGTTTTAAAAGAGATATATTTTAAACTTTCTCAGGAGACTGAACTTTAAAAGAAATGCAAATTGAATATAGTGGGTTGAATAAATTAGTATATATAGTGCTTTTTATTGCAGTATTCCTACTTTTTATCGCAGGACCTATTCAGGAAGAACTCTCTCTGCCCGATGAACCGCGCGTAGCAGAGATTGCCCGTGAGATGTGGCAAAGCGGTGACTATGTTGTCCCCCGTCTTAACGAAAAGCCATTTCTTGAAAAACCTCCTCTCTATTACTGGTCAGTTGCATCAGTCTTCAGTATCGCTGGCAGGGCAAATGCCGCACTTTCAAGAATACCGTCATTTTTGTTCGGAACGGGAATTATATTATTCACATATGCTTTGGGGATACTGCTCTTTGACAGAAAAACCGGAATTGCTTCCGCAATGATTGCGCTCACTACTCACCAATTTCTTGCCGCGGAATATAAATGTCTCATCGACACATCTGTCTCCTTCTTCATCATTGCATCATTTTATTTTTTTATGCGCGGTTATCTAAACAGAGGCGGAAAGACTTTTAATTACCTTTTGATGTATGCAATGTGGGCGCTCGCATTTTTAAGCAAAGGACCAATCAGTCTTGTAATTATATGTCCTGTTATTCTCATGTTCCTTTTCTCGGAGAAAAATCTTCACGAGCTAAAAGAGATGAAAATCGCAGTAGGCGCTCTCTTATTTTTTCTAATAGCAACGCCGTGGTTTTACCTTCTCTGGCAGAAGGGGGGAAGTTCATATTTTTATTTCTATTTTGTAGAAAACCATTGGAATCGCTTTTTCAGCGCATCGCTGGGTCATAAACAAAGTTTTTTTTACTACTTTCCAAAAATATTCGAGATTCTTTTCCCCTGGTCAATATGTCTTCCATTTGTCATATTTAATACCGTTAAATCTTTAAATGATAAAAATTACGAACACAGACAGTCCCTGTTTTTAATTTCAATATTCGCCTTTATTCCTTTTTTTATCCTGAGCATTCCGTCAACAAAAAGGTCACTTTATCTTCTGCCCGTCGTGCCTGCTTTTTCTCTACTGACGGCAGAATGGATGATGGGAAATTATTTGCTCCTCAAACCGGGTAAATTTCTAAATCTCTTTGAAAAAATATTTACCACTGCCTTTGTAATTATTGCGTCGGTAATGACAATCAGGTGGATATGGATTTCCGGATTTCAGACAAAGGTTTCATTAATTTCCTTTATTTTGATAATTTCCATTATTTCAGCCCTTTTCTTTTCACTGAGCAGCGATTACAAAAATCTTTTCATTTCACTTTTTCTCATTTCTGCAGTATTGTTAGCTTCATATTTTAATCTGAAATATGAAACATCCTGGGTGAAGAAGACTTATTATAACGTTGCCCGTAGTATTAAAAGTAATGTCAAAGATGATTCAACACTTCGGGGGTATGATCTCTCTGAAAATGATATGAGTATTCCATTTTATCTTGGAAAAACATTTATTGAGGATAAATCGTGGAATACTGTAACAAGTAATTTAAGAAACAAAGAAGATGTTTTGTATCTTGTAAATGATGATACGCTCGAAGATATATTTTCAATTCTGCCCCATGGTGTACATATCACCTCATTAGGAAATGTTGACAGAAGCAGTTATTTTTTAATTTCAAACCACTGATAGAGGAGTATTAAGGTTAAATTGAAAACATCTTCTTTTAAAAAAAGAAAAGATTTTCTTCCTCTTTCAAGACCCTCAATCAGCACTGAAGAGATTAAGGAAGTCACTGATTCACTGAAATCAGGCTGGATTACTACCGGCCCGAAGGTAATAGCGTTTGAAAAAAAGATAAAGAAGTATACATGCGCAAAAGAGTGCCTTGCGCTCAACTCAGGCACCGCGGGGCTTCATACTTCACTGCTTGCACTCGGCATAAAAGAAGGCGATGAAGTGATAACAACGCCGATGACCTTTGCGGCAACGGTAAATGTCATTGAACACGTCGGGGCGAAACCGGTGTTTGTTGACATAAACCCGGGAACAATGAATATCCGGGAAAATGAGATTGAATCAAAAATAACGAAGCACACAAAAGCCATAATGCCCGTACATTTTGCGGGGCAGCCCTGCGATATGGATATTATTTTAAAGATTGCGAAAAAGAAAAGAATCGCCGTTATCGAGGATGCCGCGCACGCAATCGGAACAGAATACAAGGGCAGAAGAATAGGCGCGCTTGGAAGCGATGCAACGATATTCAGTTTTCATCCGTTAAAAAATATAACAACGGGGGAAGGCGGAATTGTCGCCTTCTCAAAAAAGTCAATCGGTGAAAAGATAAGTCTGCTGAGATTTCACGGCATCACATCAGGCGCGTGGGCGCGATACGCAAAAGGCGGCAAAGCCGAATACGGACTTCACCTGCCGGGATTTAAATATAATATGCTCGATATTCAGGCGGCGCTCGGTATCCATCAAATTGACAAGCTTGACGAATTTATTTCAAAGCGAACGAAATTTGCAAAAATCTACAACAAGGGATTGGAAGATTGTGAAGCGGTAATGCGTCCGGAAACGGTTAAATACGATTGCCGACACGCGTGGCATCTCTACATAATAAAACTCAACCTGAAGGCGATTAAAATATCAAGGTCACAATTCATTGAAGAATTAAAAAAAATGAATGTAGGTACGGGAATTCATTTTCAGGCAATTCACACACAGCCCTATTACAGAAAAAAATATGGTTTTCGAAAGAATGATTTTCCGGAAGCGGCAAAGACGGGAGAAAGAATAGTTTCTCTTCCCCTTTTCCCGTTAATGAAAAAAAGTGATGTCCTGTATGTCTGTGATGCAATTAAATATATTTCGAGAAAATTTAAAAAATAGAGGATTGTCGCAGAATGACAAACGATAAACGGGAAAACGAAATATACCTTTCAGTTGTCGTCCCTGTATATAATGAAGAGGAAAATATCGAGATTTTCACTAAAGAGTTATCAGGAGTCCTCTCCTCATTAAAAAAGAGCCACGAAATCATTTTTATAAATGACGGAAGCACTGATTCCTCGTGGGAAATTTTAAAAAAAATAAGAAGAGAGAATTCAAATATCAAAATATACAGGTTTGCAAGAAACTACGGACAACATACGGCTATCTTTGCGGGATTTGAGCTTGCCCGGGGCGAAATAATACTGACCATTGATGCTGACCTGCAAAATCCACCGGAAGAAATTCCCCGTTTTATAAAAAAGATTGAAGAGGGTCACGATTCAGTAGGAGGTTGGAGGAAAAACCGGCACGACCCTTTTTTCAGGAAAATAGTGTCAAAAGCAGGAAATGTTGTTCTCAACAAACTTACGGGAATAAAGCTCAATGACTATGGTTGTATGTTAAGGGCATACAGAAAAGATGTAGTTAAAAGAATTACAGAGCTGAATGAGTTTTCGAGTTTTTTCATTCCCGCTCTCACATTCAGATATTCCAAAAATCCGACAGAAATTGAAGTCGAGCATAGAGAAAGAGAAAGAGGCGTATCGAAATACAACGCGCTGAACTTGTTAAAGCTGAATTTCGATATTCTCACCAATTCATCGCTTTTACCTCTTCAGGCAATTACGCTTTTGGGAATCATTGCAACAGGGCTTGGATTTATCCTGACAGGAACGCTATTTATCTCTTCGTTTTTTTATAGGTCAATAACAATTATACACATAATGATTTCAATCTTATTTACATTCCTCGGTATAGAAGCGCTGCTGATAGGATTTGTGGGAGAGTATGTGGGCAGAATATATTACGAAGTAAGGGGCAAACCGCATTACCTCATTTCACAATACAATCACACCGGCAATTCCGGTAAAGAAGAAGATATAAAGTGAAGGTTCTGATTTTTGCTTACCATAATATCGGTTATACCTGCGTTAAAGAATTGCTCTCTCTGGGTGCTGAGATTTCCGCCGTCATAACCCACAAAGATTCAAAAGGTGAAAATATCTGGTTTAAATCAGTTGAAGACCTCGCCCGTAAAAATAAAATTCCCGTGTCAACGCCGACAAACAAAGAGATAAGGAGCGAAAATTTTTTCCGAAAAATAAAAAAGATTAACCCCGACATTATTTTTTCATTTTATTATCGCTATCTTCTGCCTGAATCCATACTTGAGATACCCCGACTCGGCGCATTCAATCTTCACGGCTCATACCTGCCCGCATACAGGGGAAGATGTCCCGTAAACTGGGCAATTATAAAAGGTGAAAAATCTACGGGCGTGACTCTGCATTATATGGAAAAATCTCCGGATTCGGGAGACATTGTTGCACAAAAACGCGTGCCCATATCCTTTCGGGACACGGCATTCACATTATTTACAAAAATGGAAAAAGCATCGGGAATTTTAATTCGAAAAACTTATCCTCTTATAGAAAAGATGAAGATTAAACCCCATAGACAAAATTTTAAAAAAGCATCGTATTTCGGAGGCAGGAATCCCGAAGACGGATTGATTCATTGGGAAAACAGCGCGGAATCAATTTATAATCTCATTCGCGCTGTTGCTCATCCTTATCCCGGTGCATACACTTTCATTGAGGGGAAAAAACTTTTTGTCTGGAATGCAGTATTGTCAAAAAGTCGGAATACTTTAAAGAACATCAAACAGGGGATAATTATCAGGGTTTTTCCGTCAACGGGAATGCTAATAAAAACAGGGAAAGGATTATTGCTTGTAAAATCAGTTCAGCTTGAAGGTGAAAAAGAAATTAAGGGAAAAGACTTATTCAGAAAATTTAAAGGATTAGAAGGAATTTTATTTAAATAATCTAAAACAAGGAGAAAACAGATTGAAGATATTGATTACAGGAGGAGGCGGTTTTTTAGGTTCACATCTCGGAGACCATTTTCTTAAGGAAGGACACGAAGTCTTTGCCCTTGACCTTGCAAAAGATTTCAAGGTGGCTCACAATATCGGGAACAAGAATTTTCACTATATAAAGGATTCTATTTTCAATGAAGACCTTCTTGACGCGCTCATTCTGAAATGCGACCTCGTGTATCATATGGCGGCAGTGGTGGGAGTAGAGCACTATGTGGACGACCCTTATAATGTTTTAAATGTCAATATTAACGGCGTTCAGAATGTTTTAAGGATGGCATACAAGTACGGAAAAAAAGTGATTTTCACTTCAACATCGGAAATATACGGCAGAAACCCCAAAATCCCCTTCAGCGAAAACGACGACAGGGTGCTCGGTTCCACAAAGATAGACCGCTGGTGCTACTCCACATCAAAAGCGGCAGGCGAGCATTTCTGCTTTGCCTATCATTCAATGGGACTTCCCGTTACAATAGTGCGTTATTTTAATGTTTACGGACCGCGTCTGGACAGGGTTGATGTTGGAAGGATTATCACCATATTTATGGGACAGATTCTAAAGAAAAAAAATCTTACGGTAATCGGTGACGGAAAGCAGACTCGCTGTTTCACCTATGTAGAAGATGCAATAAGGGCGACCATTGAAGCGGGAATGAGCGAAAAGGCAAACGGCGAAGTATTCAATATCGGCACAGACAGAGAAACAACGATTAACGAGCTTGCGGAAATAATGATCAAGGTTTCTGAATCAAAATCCAAAATAGAATATGTCAATCAGGAATCAATTTACGGTAAAAGCTATGAAGATATAAGAAGAAGGGTCCCCGATATTACTAAAATGAAAACAGTACTTAATGTCACTCCCGAAATATCTCTTGAGGATGGGATGAGAAAAACAGTCGAATGGTTCATTGAAAATGAAAAAAATACCTGATTTTTTTTCATCACCTACGCTTGCAGTTAAAGTTGATGTAGATACCAACATAGGGCTTAAGGAAAATGTCCCTTCCATAATGAGGGTTTTTTCAAAATTTAACATCAGGGCAAGTTTCTTCGTGGCAATGGGTCCCGATAACTCCGGCAAGGCGCTAAAAAGAATCTTCAGGAAGGAGTTTTTCAAAATGACCCTGCGCACGCGTCGGATAAAAAAATTCCCCATAAAAACTCTTGCCTGCGGATTCATCGTCAAAGCACCTTTAATCGCCTCTTCTAACAAGGAAGTCCTGAAGATGATAAGGGCAGAAGGACACGAATGCGGCATTCACGGATATGACCACGTGAAGTGGCACGAAGAATTATCAGAGATGAGCGAAGATGAAATAAGAAGTGAACTGATAAAGGCAAAAAATATTTTTGAGGACCTTATCGGCAAAAGTCCGTCATCGTGCGCATCTCCGGGTTGGCGCGCAACAAAGACAAGTCTTCAGACAGAAGATGAACTGAACCTTAACTACCATAGTGATACGCGGGGGAATACTCCTTTTTTCCCGAAATTCGGAGATAACCTGA
Source organism: uncultured bacterium (assembly GCA_964549305.1). Lineage (GTDB taxonomy): Bacteria > Schekmanbacteria > GWA2-38-11 > GWA2-38-11 > J061 > J061. Next base: position 8,199 of record CAZJVM010000061.1, on the reverse strand, counting down.
TTAAAACGCTGGAAATCCCCACCACTCTTCCTACACTTGACGAAATCTATGGTTTTGACGGCATGAAGGATAAGGAATTGCCATCATTCTATTTAAATAAAATCAAAAAAACTCCTTTCAGTGTGATGACCGTTCATCCCGAACTCGAAGGAGTCGAACCGGGGAAGCGTATTTTTACTGAGATTCTTACGAAACTTAAGGAAAACAATATAAATATTATTTCCTTAGGGGATGCGGCAGATATTATAAAAAAAAGAATAACGGATATTCCCCATTGCGGGATAGAAGAGAAATTTATTCGCGGGAGAAGCAGCAAAGTCGCACTTCAAATAACCGGCTGAAACTCCGGTTTTTTCAAGAAAAGAATTTTCAAACTCCTCTTAATATGTTTAATATGAGAATATTAATCTAATCAGATATGAAGACCTATATTGCCATAGTTGAAGATGAACCGGATATTGCAAAACTGATATCTGTTCATTTGGATAAAGCCGGATTCGAAACAAAACTTTTCCTTGATGGAAAAAGTTTTTTAAAATCGCTGAATAAAAATATCCCTCAACTCGTAGTCCTTGACCTTATGCTTCCCGATACCGACGGAATTGAAATCTGCAAACACATAAGAAATGAGCGGGGGCTTAATTCCTGCAAAATTATCATAGTCTCGGCAAAGGGGGATGAAATCGACAAAATCCTCGGCCTGGAGCTCGGTGCAGATGATTATGTAACAAAACCCTTCTCGCCGAAAGAACTCACAGCAAGAGTGAAAGCGGTGCTTCGGCGTGAAAGCGGAGAAAAAGCAATTGGAAGAATTTCCCTGGGCAGGGATATTAAAATTGATACAGAAAAATTTGTAGTAACGATAAAAGGCGCAGAAATCGAGCTGACAAGCACCGAATTTAAAATCCTCCGTCTATTTGCCGAAAATCCCGGTAAAGTTTTTTCGAGAACAAGCATTCTCGACAAGATTTGGGGTAATGACAAAATTGTCATTGACCGCACAGTAGATGTGCATATCCGACATCTCAGAGAAAAACTCGGGGATGCCTCAAAAATTATTAAAAATATACGAGGCATAGGGTATAAATTAGACGAATGAAAAAATCTTTTTTCAGCGGAATCTTTACAGGTTACATATTAATAACTTTCCTCCTCACATTGCTCATACTTCTTACCTCTTTCAGCGTTATCAAATCATTCTATATAGATTCTCTGAAGGAAAACCTTTTTAATCTCGCTGAAACTTTGAAAGTATCTGTCAAACCTTTCTACAAAAATAAAGATTTTTCAGGAATGGACTATTTAGCAAAAAGAATGGGCGCCAAAATACAGACAAGGATAACGGTCATCACACCGGACGGAAAGGTACTTGCCGATTCGGAAAAAAATCCGGAATTAATGGAAAATCATCGGACAAGAGATGAAATCATCAAAGCGCTTGAGGGGAAAATGGGTTCCTCGCTTCGTTTTAGCAATACGGTAAAGGAAGAAATGTTGTATGTCGCAGTCCCTATTATTGAAAATAATAAAATCGAAGGCGTACTAAGAGTCAGTCTTTATCTGAAAAAGATTAATTCCTTACTTGACACGATTAAGGCGAGAATTATTGGCATTGCACTAATTATTCTTATTATTTGCTTTGTTGCCTCGCTTATTATTTCCCGCGGTTTTTCAAAACCCGTGGAAGAATTAATATCTGCTTCAAACCGCCTTTCAGAAGGAGATTTTGACGCAAGAGTGATTATAAAAAGCAATAATGAACTGAGCACCCTATCGAACAATTTCAACATTATGGCGGAACAGGTCAAAAAACTGTTTACCGAACTTGACACTAAAAAACGCGAACTCGACGCAATTATCTCATCATTGAGAGAAGGACTTCTCGTAATAGATAAAAATGACAAAATTGTTCTGTTTAATAAAAGCCTCGAAAAGATTTTTGCTGTACAAATTACTAAAGGAAGAAATTACTGGGAAATAGTAAGAAATCCCCTTTTTAAGGAAATTGTCGACAATGTGAGAGCGGGAAAAGAAAACTACAGTTGCGAAATAGAAATTCGTAATAAAAATTTCTTCATAAGCGCGTCGCCCGTTGCTTTGGTTAAAAACATTGCTCTCCTGTTTTATGACATAAGCGAGATTAAAAATCTTGAACAAATCAAGAAAGACTTCGTAACCAATGTTTCGCACGAACTTCGAACTCCTCTTACGGCAATAAAGGGATTCGCAGAAACACTTGAAGAGGATATACAGGGCGAGGCAAAGGAATACATAGATATCATACTAAACCATACAGACCGTCTCATAAATATTGTAAATGACCTGCTTGTTCTCGGAGAACTTGAAAACAGGAACGGAGAATTGGCATATGAAACAATCAGAATAGACGCCGTGATAAATAAAGTTTTAAAACTTTTTGAAGATAAAGCGCGTTCTAAGGGATTGGAACTTGAGACTGTTTTCCCGGAAAAAATTCCTGTCATCAACGGTGACACCTTTAAAATTGAGCAGATGCTTATCAACCTCGTTGACAACGCGTTAAAATACACTGAAAAGGGAAGAATAACAATAACAACAGAATTTTCAGGCAAAAAACTTCTCATTAAAATTGAAGACACTGGAATAGGTATACCCGAAAATGATATTTCACGAATATTCGAAAGGTTTTATGTCTGTGACAAATCCCGTTCACGCAAACTTGGCGGCACCGGATTAGGCCTTTCCATCGTTAAACATATAACACTTCTTCATAACGGGTCTCTTGATGTGAAGAGTACTCCCGGGCAGGGAACGGTTTTTACGATTTCACTTCCCGCCGAAGACACCGGTTAAAGATGTTTATTCTGCTTTTTATCCATAACTCTTTTTACATCGCTTTCGACCATTATCTTCACGAGGTCGGTAAACTTGGTTTTCGGCTGCCATCCCAATACTTTTTTTGCCTTTGAAGCATCACCGATGAGAAGCTGAACTTCGGCAGGCCTGAAAAATTCAGGAGAAACTTCAAGTACTGTTTTGCCTGTTTTTTTATCAATCCCCTTTTCGTCAACTCCCTCACCCTGCCAATCAATATCGATTCCGATATGGTTGAAAGCGCTTTCAACAAACTCCCTCACGGAATGTGTTTCGCCCGTGGCAACGACATAATCATCTGCGCTGTCGTGCTGAAGCATTTTCCACATCGCCTCTACATACTCAGGCGCATATCCCCAGTCTCTCTTTGCCTCCATATTCCCGAGCTGAATTTTATCCTGAAGCCCGCATTTAATCCTTGCGATTCCATAGGTAAGCTTTCTCGTTACAAACTCATAACCTCGCAAAGGAGATTCGTGATTGAAAAGGATTCCCGAGCAGGCAAAGAGATCGTAGGATTCGCGGTAATTCACCGTTATGTTATGTCCAAACATTTTTGCCACGGCATAGGGACTTCTCGGATAGAAGGGGGTGTTTTCATTTTGAGGAATCGCCTGTACTTTTCCGAACATTTCGCTTGAAGATGCCTGATAAAATTTTATTTTGGGATTGATCGCCCTTATTGCTTCCAGTATGCGAAGGACTCCGATAGCGGTAACATCGGTAGTAAAAATCGGTTCTTCGAAGGAAAGTGCCACAAAACTCTGAGCACCGAGATTATAAACTTCATCGGGCTGAATCTTTTCCAGTGTCCTGTATATATTTGTAAATTCTAGAAGTTCAAGAGGCGTATATCGAATATCCGCATCTATCCCCAGAAACTTCAGGCGCTCGAGATGAAGGTCCGAAGTCCTTCGGAAGGCACCATAGACTTCATATCCATTTTCAAGAAGAAGCTTTGAAAGATACGCTCCGTCCTGTCCCGTGATTCCCGTTATGAGAGCTTTTTTTCCCATTAATTTATTCTCCTGTTTTTATAAGCGAACATTATTGTCTCATTTAAGATTTTTTAACTCATCGTCTATCATATCGACTACATACCTTCCGAAAGAAAAAGCGCAGGTAAAAGCTGGCGATACAGCATTTAGTATATGCACCGAGTTATCACTTTTTTCAATAACAAAATCCATCTCGAGTTTCATTTTTTCCAGGTCAACAAGCTGTGCTCTTATTCCGGGAGTTAAATAGCTTCCGAATCTTTCACAATCTATCTTTTTAACAAGCAGAGCCGCCTGTGAAGCAAATGTTTTTATGGAATACTTCCTCATCTCCCTGAGCGCTATCTGTCTGAAACCAAAAGAATTCATTACAAAGAGTTTTGCTTCAAGAGAAAGCGTTTCCAAAAACTCGCGTGCCTTAAACCTTGAAATTCCTCTGTAATTTTCCCTCCAGAACGCGGGGATTGCAGTAGGGCCAATTTTCACGCTTCCCTCTACAGACTTAGTGAAATGCACTCCGAGAAAGGGATTGTCAATATCAGGCACCGGATATATATGCTTTTCTATTAAGGTGTCATCGAGGTATTTGAGGTACAATCCCTTAAAGGGAATGAATGTATATTTTTTTCCTGCGCCGAATTGGCGCGCGACTCTGTCAGCATAAAGCCCGGCACAGTTTATAAGGTATTTGTATGAAATAACCCCGCCTGTGGAGTTGACAGCATTGTTTCCTTCCCGTGTTAAAAACTTCGTCCCCAAAAGGATTTCGACATCTTTACTTAAACTTAACCGCTTCGCCATATCTTTCACGACTTCTTTAGGCTCTATTGTGGAAGTCGATGGAGAATACAACGCTTTCCCGAATGTTTTTGCATTTGGCTCGATATGATTTAATTCATTCTCATCAATTACATCGAGCGTGGCGCCGTTATTGTCTCCTCTCCTTTTAAGTTCAAAAAGCGTTTCAAGCTCTTTTTCATTCTTTGCCACAACAACCTTTCCGCACCGTAAAATATTGAGCCGGTTTTCAATGCAGTATTGCGTAAGAAGGCGGTTGCCCTCAACGGTTAGCTTTGCCTTGAGCGAATCGGGAGTATAGTAAAATCCCGCATGTATTACTCCGCTGTTTCTTCCGCTTGCGTGAAAGGCAAGCTCGTTTTCCTTCTCCAAAATTACAATTTTCGCAGAGGGATGGCGCGCCTTTATTTCACGCGCAACGGAAAGCCCGGTTATTCCCGCGCCCGTAATCAGTATGTCAGTTGAAATCATCTATGGAAGATCAACTCCTAATCTTATAGGGGGTATCGATGAGGTTGTAAGGGCATTTAAAATCCGAAACATCTTTTATAACCTTCGCAGGGTTGCCCGCGGCAACTTTTCCCGCGGGAATATCGTCTGTAACCACGGCGCCTGCGGCAACGAAGCAGTTTTCTCCCAAAGTTATGTCAGGTAAAATAGTGGAATTGGCACCCACTATGACGCACTTTTTGACTGTTGCACCCTTAAGGCATTCCATCACTTTGGGACATTGCGGATGAAGAGCATTGGTAAATACCACATTGGGTCCTATCCACGCGCCCTCTTCAAGAACCGTGTATTCGGGAATGAATGCCTGCGTGTGAATTCTCACATTACTGCCTATCGTGACATGATGCTCTATGACGGACAACGTCCCGATTCTCACATCATTTCCTATTTCGTTGGATTCCCTGATATTGGCTTTATTTCCCGTCTGAAAATTGTTTCCTATTATGTTATCTCCATAGATTATCGTGTGGGAGCGAATTACCGCATTGTCTCCTATAACCGTTTCCAATTCCCCTTCTTTCGCGCCCCGCGGTAAAGCGCCGATTACCGCATACTCTTCCACAATGCAGTTTTTCCCCAGTTTGACGCCTTTATGAATAATCGCGCTTTTGCTTATCACTTTTTTTCGCCTGTCTCCAAGTGGTTAAAAACTGAGTTTCTCCCAATTCGTCTTCTTCATTGCCCCCTCCTGCCTGAGAGATTTTTGCGCCGTTTCAAGGACATTGACCACTCTCAATCCGTTAAGTCCGTCTGTAAGAGGTTTTTCCCCTTTTTCGATACATTGGAGAAAATGAGATGTTTCTAAGTGAAGAGGTTCCGTATTGTCTATTTTGGGTATAAGAATATCGCCCGCGCGCGGTCTTATGATATAGTCCTGTATCCCTCCGTCAGTTGCAAGTGTAGTTTCAAATCCTTTGTCGTAAATCTTTACCCTGCCGTCATTGTCCATATCATCGTAAATAATCATCTTCTTTTCGCATACAATCGTGGTCTTTCTCACCTTTGAAGGGTCAAGACAACTTATATGAAGATGTGCAACGATTCCCGACTTAAACTCGAGATAGAGAAAAACCACATCTTCCAAATCCTCGCGGATAAATGACTTTCCTATTGCAGAAACGGAAACAGGAAACTCATCGAGAAGGTAAAGAAAAATGGAAATGTCGTGAGGCGCAAGATTCCACATTGAGTTGACGTCTTTTCTCAAGACTCCGAGATTGAGGCGCGCGGCATACAGATACATCGGATTGCCCACATCGCCGGAATTGATTATTTCCTTTAATTTTCTCACGGCGGGATTGTATTCGAATGTATGCCCTACCATAAGAACGAGATTTTTCTTTGTTGAGATATTTATTATGTCTTCCGCTTCCCGTGAAGAGAGTGATAAAGGTTTTTCGACGAGTACGTGCTTTCCCGCCTCAAGGGCTTTTTTCGCAAGCTCAAAATGGGTATTTGCCGGAGTCGCAATCGCCACGGCATCGGTTTCAGGTGAAGATATGACTTCATCGCAATCCGCGACGCCTTCTATGGAGGGATATTTCTTTAAAATCTTCCCCGTTTTTGAAGAATCCAAATCACAGCAATGCTTTAACGTGCACGATGAATTTTCGTAGAAATTCCTTACGAGATTCGGTCCCCAGTATCCGCAACCGATTACGGAAACATTTATCATATAAACTCTCCTTAGAATTTGCCGGAAATTATAATTTTATGTTATAGAAAATTAAGTACAGAGGCAAATAGTTGTTTTAAGGAATAAAATAAAAGATATGAAAATTCCATTCGTTGACCTGAAAGCGCAGTACGAATCAATCCGCACGGAAATTGACGGGGCAATCGCGCGCGTTATCGAAAATACTTCCTTTATAATGGGAAGCGAAGTTGAAAGCTTTGAAAAGGAATTTGCGGATTTTTGCGGCGTGAAATACTGCATCGGCGTTGGAAACGGCACAGACGCGCTCTGGCTTGCGCTGAAAGGATGCAGAATAGAAAAAGGTGACAAAATCATTACCGCGCCAAACACATTCATTGCCACAACGGAAGCAATCACTCTTGCGGGCGGAAAGGCAGAGTTTGTAGATATAGACGAAAAAACCTGCAACATGGACCCTCAAAAGCTCGATGATTTCTTAAAAAAAGCGGAGCAGAAATATTCTTCCAAAAATCCCCTGCCAAAGGCGGTAATTCCCGTGCATCTCTACGGACAACCTGCCGATATGGAAGCAATCCTCACAATCGCACAAAAGTATGAAATCCGCGTAATAGAAGATTCCGCGCAGGCACACGGCGCGTATTACAGGGGCAAAAAAACGGGAAGCTTAGGAAATGCCGCGGGGTTCAGTTTTTTCCCGGGCAAAAATCTCGGCGCTTACGGAGATGCAGGCGCAGTCGTAACGAATGACAAAAATATTGCCGCTTATGTCCGTATGGCGCGAAATCACGGAAGGCAAAAAAAACACGAACACGAATTTGAAGGAATAAATTCGAGACTCGACGCCCTGCAGGCGGCAATTCTGAGGGTTAAATTGCGTCATCTCGATGAATGGAGCGAAAAGAGGCGACGTAACGCGGAAAGATATGTTTCACTACTGCGCGATATAGAAGAAATAACTCTTCCCCTTGTGCCTGAAGGCACCACACCCGTTTATCATCTATTTGTAATAAGAAGCAAGAAACGAAACGCCCTTTCGGAAAAACTTCATGCCGCGGGAGTAAACACGGGCATTCACTATCCGATTCCCCTCCACCTTCAGCCTGCATACAGTTATTTGGGATACAAAAGAGGCGATTTCCCCTTTGCGGAAAAAGCCGCAGATGAAATTTTAAGCCTTCCCATTTATCCCGAGATGACCAATGAAATGATAGATTATGTATCCAACGTTATTCGCGAATCGTCAGAATCTATTTAGAATACAATCTTTGCGCAACTGTTTTCTTCTTGAAATTTTTCGTAAAATCAGGTTAAAGGGAACATTATTTAATTCGGGGCGTAGCGCAGTCTGGTTAGCGCACCTGCCTTGGGAGCAGGGGGCCGGAG
>CAZJVM010000060.1:6863-14783 GCA_964549305.1 uncultured bacterium | reverse complement strand
TAGTCATTTATTTTTAAAAAGCTGTTGGGAAGATTCCCGCCTTTTTGATATATTTTATCTATAATGTCTGAAAAATATCCAATCCTTGCGATTCTGCTTCCCTTTGCCGGCGGTATTTTGTTTAACAATGCCTACGCGACAATTATCCCATTGCTTCTTGTGTCATTTCTTCTCGCATTGTTTCTTCTGACGGCTTTTATAATGTCAGAAAAAAGCGGGATACTTAAAGTGATTTTGATAATTATTTCATTTTATGCCGGATTCTCCGCCTTTGCGCTTCAGGAAAAAAAAGCGGAAAGAATGGATTTGAGGAAAGATTTCCCGGTTGCAGTGGAAGCGGTCGCGAAAGGCTATGTGGCATCGATACCTGAGAAAAAGACGGACAGAACAATTTTTTTACTCCAAAGCGAAAAAATAAGAATAGGAGACGGTTATTATGCCCTTCCGGGAAACATACGTGTCAGCATAGGGGATAACATAGACGGCATTCGTTACGGCAGTTCAGTTACGGTATCGGGCAAGGCGTCTGCTGTGAGAAGCTTCAGAAACTTCAGCTCATTCGATTATTCTTCATATTTAAGACAGGAAGGCATATGCCTTAACCTTTATGTGCCGTCAGGGCTTTTTGTCAGGAAAGAATCAGGAGACAAAGCCTCTTTTACATCCTTTGCGTATTTCGTTCGTGAAAAAATGATTCATAATATCAACGAGAATCTTCCCAAACCTTATTCCGATTTGTGCGCCGGCATTCTTGTGGGCGCGCGTGATTTCATTCCGGAAAATATCAGAAACGATTTTATCAGGTCGGGTACATATCATCTTTTTGCCATATCGGGATTTCATATTGGTATAGTCAGCGCTTCGGTTTATTTCTTTCTGTCGCTTCTCGGACTTGGAAGGAAAAAAAGAGCGTTGCTTTCCTCCCTAATAGTTGTCTTTTACGCTTTTGTCGCCGGTATGGGAGATTCTGTGACAAGGGCGATGATTATGGCTCTATGTTTCTTCGCGTCGATTATTTTCGAGCGGGAAAACAATCCCAATAACGCTCTTTTTGCGGCTTTAATGATTGTGCTTGTCATTAATCCGCAAGGCCTTTTTTCCGCAGGCGTGCTTTTAACTTTTTTGGCGGCTTTTTCCATAATAAACTGCTCGCGCCCAATATATGAAAAACTTTCATTTGTCCCCTTTAAATACTTTAGAGGACTTCTTGCCGCGGCGCTTTCTGCGCAACTTGGCATAATTCCGGTGCTTGCGTATTTTTTTAATTATCTTTCGCCCGCGGGTATTGTTTCGAATATATTATGCGTACCCGTTGCCTCTGTGGCATTCATTTGGGGTGCCGTAAGCACATTGGTTTCATTTGTATGGCATAATTTCGGAGAAGTTTTCTTTCTCGCAGAGGAAGCGATTCTTTACACCTTGTTTGAATTGGTGAAATTCTTTTCCAACGTGCCTTATTCATATGTCAGTGTTGTGACTCCGGGTTTTTTTGAAATTCTCTTTTATTATCTTTTTGCCGCATCACTATTTTTCCCTTTTTTAAAAAGCGTCAAAAAGTCAGTTATCCCTGTTTCCCTCTTCTTCCTTCTCTCACTGACAATTGCCGGCAATTGGGGATTTTTCAGAACGCCTTTATTGAGGGTAACATTTCTCGATGTGGGAGAGAGTGAGTCTGTCGTTTTTGAGACGCCGCAGGGGAAGGTGTTCCTTGTGGATACGGGAGGTACTTATGACAACAGTTTTGATACGGGCGGAAAAATAGTTGTGCCCGCGCTTTTGAAAAACGGAATAAAAAAAATCGATGCCGTCTTTCTTACCCATCCTCATCCTGACCACATAAACGGAATTATTTCTATAATGAAGAATATGGAGGTAAAAGAAATATTCATAGGGGGATGTTTCTACGGGAAAGATTATCCCGTTATCAGGAAAATGCAAAAAGAAGCGAAAAGTAGGGGAGTAAAAATAGGGAGGATTAAAGAGGGATGGGAAAAGAATTATGACGGTGTAGAGGTTAAGGTTTTATATCCCGGAGAAAGCGACTGTTTTCAGGAAAAAAATATAAACAACCTTTCTCTTGTAATGACTGTTTCATATGCAGGGAAACGAATTCTTATGACGGGGGATATTGAGAAAAACGCTATTGAAAAAATTATGGAAAAAGGTTCGGATATTCTCTGCGATGTGATTAAAGTGCCTCATCACGGAGGAAGGACATCGGCAATAAGGGAATTTTATGAATTGACGGGATGTAAAAGGGCAGTGATTTCGGCGGGATATGAAAACAGGTTTAAACATCCTTCCAAGGAAATTCTTGAAATTATCGGCAACCTTGGTATTACTCTTTTCAGGACGGATTTAAACGGTGCCGTAAGGGTTGAATTATCGGAAGATGATATAAGATTTCAAACTGCGGAAACTTCGCTAAAATAGTATTTAACAATCAAAAAATCACCGGAGAAATGAATTTATGAAAACAGGCAATATGGAGATAGACCTATTATGCGCCGGATTTTTCAGTCTTGACGGGGGGGCAAGTTTCGGAATCATTCCAAAACCCGTGTGGCAGAACTTTTGCAAGGCAGACGAATACAACAGGATAAGGGTTTCGTGCAGGTCCCTTCTTATTAAAACAGGAAAGAAAAATATTCTTGTTGATTCTGGAATGGGAGAGAAATGGGATGAAAAATTTATCGAAATGTATTGTGTCGAGAAGTCTCCGTCGCTTGAGTCATCACTTTCTGAAAAGGGACTGTCTCCCGAAGACATAGACGTCGTCATAAATACTCATCTGCATTTTGACCATAGCGGAGGAAACACGAAAGCAGATGACGGGAAAATCGTTCCTGTTTTTCCAAATGCAAGGTATGTGATACAGAAGGGAGAGTGGGATTGGGCGCTTAGTCCCGATGAAAGGTCCGCGGGGAGTTATCTTGCCGAGAACTATTTGCCTTTAATGGATGAATTCGGCGCAGTTGACCTCATAGAAGGGGATTTAAAGGTTTCAGAAGGAGTTGAAGTTATGTTGACTACGGGGCACACGAAATATCATCAGTCCGTGCTTGTGTCTGCAGGAGATGAAAAAATCTTCTTTCCCGGCGATATAGTGCCAACCTCTATGCACGTCCACCTTCCGTGGATAATGGCATATGACCTTTTTCCTTATGATTCGATTCAGACAAGGAAAAAGATATTCAAGCGCGCAATAAATGAAAACTGGATAATCGCTCTCGAGCACGACCCTGTTTATGAATTCGGAAGGATAAGAATAGAGAAGGGGAAGTTTGTCTTCATACCGGAAGAAAGATGAGAGCATCATGACCGGGGACACAATCAAAAAGATTAAGGATGTATTGGGAAAGGCAAAATCAGTTGCCGTTCTTACGGGAGCGGGAATATCCGCTGAAAGCGGAGTTCCCACTTTCAGAGGGAAAGACGGCCTTTGGAAGAACTACAGGGCTGAAGAGCTTGCGACACCCTACGCCTTCGAACGAGACCCCGAGCTCGTTTGGGAGTGGTATAACTGGAGGCGCGGTCTGATTGCTCCCCTGAAACCCAATGAAGGACATTTTGCCATATCCCGGATGGAGAATGTTTTTGATGATTTTTCTCTTATAACGCAAAATATCGACGGGCTTCATCAGATGGCGGGAAGCAGAAAGATGTCAGAGCTTCACGGAAACATATGGAAGGTGAGGTGTACGAAGGAAGGAAAGGTTTTGGAATTGAGAGATACGCCCCTGAAAGAAATCCCTCCCCGTTGTGCCTGCGGAGCGCTTTTGCGCCCTCACGTGGTTTGGTTCGGAGAATCTTTGGAGAGCAAAATCATTGAAAGCGCTGTTTCCTCCATTGAAAGGTGCGATATTTTTTTCAGCATCGGGACTTCCGCGCTGGTCCAGCCGGCAGCGTCATTTGCTATGATGGCAAAGAAAAGGGGAGCGTATGTCGTTGAAATAAATCTTGATCCCACCCCTATTTCCAATGACGTGGATGTTTCCGCAATAGGCAAAGCCGGAGAAATCCTTCCTCTGGTAATTGCCTGAAGGGCAAGCCCATTTCGGCTTAACGTCTGTTAAGTCTCTACTCCTTTTTGCCCGCGAATATTCCCGAAAGAAGGTCAATCGGTATGGGCATTATAGTCGAAGAGTTGTTGTGCGACGCGGACAATTCAACGAGCGTCTGCAGGTAGCGAAGCTGAAGGGCAAGAGGCGATTCTTCAATCATCTTTGCCGCTGATACGAGTTTTTCCGCCGCCTGAAATTCGCCTTCGGAATTTATTATTTTGGCTCTTCTTTCCCTTTCCGCTTCGGCCTGTTTCGCCATTGCCCTCTGCATTTCCTGAGGAAGGTCTATATGTTTCACTTCGACTGAAGATACCTTGATTCCCCAACTGTCGGTCTGTTTGTCGAGGATTGTCTGAAGTTCGTGGTTAATCTTTTCCCTGTGCGATAAAAGTTCGTCAAGTTCAGATTGTCCGAGCACGCTTCGAAGTGTGGTTTGGGCAAGCTGTGAAGTCGCGTAGAGATAGTTTTCAACTTCAACTACTGCCTGATTGGGCTCCATAACCCTGAAATAAAGTACGGCGTTGACCTTTATCGATACGTTGTCTTTCGTGATGACGTCCTGCGGGGGCACATCCATTGTTACAACCCGAAGGTCAATCTTTCTTATGGAGTCTATTACGGGAAAAACGAGAATGATTCCGGGGCCTTTTGTGCTAATCAGCCTGCCGAGACGAAAGATTACACCTCTTTCGTACTCGTTGAGGATTTTGACGGACATTACAAAATAAAGAACTATCAAAAATATGAATATACCGGCTCCTGACATAATTTATCCCTCCCGATTAAGAATCATTTTTTATTTTTTCCACCTTGAAGACCATACCGTTGCGCCCGGCGATTTTTACTTCATCTCCCTTCTTTACCGGTTCATCGCTTTTGGCATTCCATATTTCGCCGTGAATGAAAATTTTCCCCGATTCGGCAATATCCGTATCTGCAACTCCCTTTTCACCAATCATTCCTTCAAATCCCGTTTTAATTCTGGATGAATGCGCCCTTATAACCGCGCCGAGAAGAAAGACAAAAAGCGCTGCAAAGGAAAGAGCGACGGGAATGATAATGGAAAGCGAAACTTTAAGAAATGGGTAGGGCGTATCTATAAGCATCATTGAGCCCAAAACAAAGGATATTATACCTCCTGTGGTAAGCAGTCCGTAGCTTGCCGCATATAACTCGATTATGAAAAGAAATATCCCGAAAACTATCAGCGCCAACCCCGCATAGTTTATGGGAAGAGTCTGAAGCCCGAAGAAAGCGAGTATCAGGCTTATCACGCCCACGACTCCGGGAAAAATCAGACCGGGGCTTTTGAGTTCGAAAAACAGTCCGAGCATTCCTATGCTCATCAGGAGGTATGCTATGTTGGGATTTGAGATTACATTGAAGAATTCCTGCCTGAAATTCATTTCCATGCGCTTAACCTGAGTCCCGGATGTTTTAAGGGTAATTTTCTTCCCATTGATATTTACGCTTCTTCCGTCGATTTTTTCGAGAAGGTCATTGGTGTCTTTGCAGATGATATCAATTATATTCTTTTCAAGGGCCTCCTCGGCAGTAATTGAAACGCTTTCCCGAACGGCTTTTTCAGCCCATTCGGCGTTTTTCCCTTTTTGCTCAGCGATACCCCTGATGTATGCGGCCATATCGTTTTCGATTTTCTTGAACATCGTGGATTCCTCGTCCTGGTCACCCTGAATTGTAACGGGATGGGCCGCGCCAATATGCGTGCCGGGAGTCATTGCCCCGATATGGCCCGCTATCGTTATGAATGTGCCTGCAGATGCCGCCCTTGCTCCCGATGGAGTAACATAGACAATAACCGGTACTTTGGAGGCGAGCATTTTCTTGATGATAATTCGTGTTGACTCAACGAGCCCTCCCGGTGTATCGAGCTCGATTACAAGGCAGGTGGCACCGTATGCCTCAGCTTCATCTATCGATTGCGTTATGAAATCTGCGGCAACGGGATTGATAATGCCGTCAATCGTTATGATATCAACTGTCTGCGCCTGCGAGTGATAGGGCGGGAAAAGAGATAAGAAGAGGATTGCTGTAAAAAAAGAAATTAATATTTTGATATTGAATTTCATAGATTAAGATATAGCATATTTTCGCCTGTAAATCACAGAGGTATATTCTTAACTTCTTATCATCAGTAAAAAGAAGACCGATTCAAGGAGTTTATAAAGAAAAATGTCAATAATCTCTACCGGGGATTGGCGGAGTTGCTGTTTTTCAGGATTTTCTTTATTCTGTAGATAGGCAGTTTCTGAGATTCGAAGTAAGTCCTTGTCTGCATTTCCGCAACTATTCCCAGGCTTAAAAGCTGAATACCCGCAAGTATCAGGAGAACTCCGAGAATGAGTAAAGGCCTTTTTGCAAGCTCGATTCCGAGAATGAATTTCTGCAGTGTGAGATAGGCGGATATTAAAAATCCGATCAGAAAGGTTACAAGACCGACTCTGCCGAATATGTGAAGAGGTCTTGTTTTGTATCTTCTCAGAAAACTTACCGTCAGCAGGTCAAAAAGGACCCTCCACGTGCGCGAAAGATCGTACTTGCTCTTGCCGTATTTGCGGGCGTGGTGGTTCACGGGTATTTCGGATATCTTTGCCCCTTCAAATTGCGCAAGTGCCGGAATGAATCTGTGAAGGTCTCCGTAAAGAGAGACATCGGATATTATCTCCTTCTTGTATGCCTTGAGAGTGCATCCGTAATCGTGAAGTTTTACTCCCGTTGCAACGCCTATTATCCAGTTGGCAATTGCCGAGGGGATATTTCTTGTCAGAACGTTGTCTTTTCTGTTTTTTCTCCAACCGCTGACTACATCATATCCTTCATCCATTTTATCGAGAAGGGACGGAATATCCGACGGATCATTCTGAAGGTCACTGTCGAGGGTTATGATAATATCTCCTGAGGCATTGTCGAATCCGGCGGAAATTGCAGCTGTCTGACCGAAGTTTTTTCTGAATTGTATAAGGGTAAAATTCTTTTTTGCCGGGCATATCTCTGCGAGAATTGTTCCGCTTTCGTCAGTCGAACCGTCATCGACGAATATGACTTCGCAGTTTCTCTCTATTTTTTCAAGCGCCATTTCGATATTTTCGACAAGGGGTTTGATATTTTCCGCTTCGTTATAAACGGGTATTACAAGCGAGAGTTCGATTTTACCGGCGTTCATTCGTTAAATTAATTAAGGTTAAAAAATTTTATGAGAATTTACTGATTCTTTAGATTATATGAAGGAAAGTGAAAAATCCAGAGTTATATTTCTTTGCCTGTCAGAGGATTTCGGGAGAATCATTCGGGGCATCAGGGGTGGCAAAAAGAGTTTGCCTCAAAAATTTATCTGATTCCGGCATTGTACGAAGCCACTGAGTCTGGATGTCTGATATTTTGTTTGCAAGCATAGTTTCCCTGAGTGATTCATCTATGGTTTTACCTTCTACGATATGATGGTATATCACTTCAAATGTTCCCGCGCGCCCTTTGCCCGACCGACAGTGCATAAGCACCGGTTGATTCTCCGGGTTTGTTACAAAATTAATAAAATCTCTTATTTGTTTTTTTGACGGAGGGTATCTGTCAACGACCTTTAAGTCTAAATAATTGCCGAATCCGAGCAGGCGCAAAAACCATTTGCCGTCGCTTCTGTCGTCACGAAAGTTAACCACTGATTTAATGCCCTGTTTTTTAAGAAAAATAAATCCCGCAAGGTCAGGCTGAGATGAACGGTAAAGCACATTCTCCTTTACCTGATAGTACTTTGATATGTGCGTACCCGACAGTGCAACTGAAAAAGAAACACAGGCAGTGAGTATTACGGCAATTATTATATGCTTTGCTTTCATTC
>CAZJVM010000060.1:4133-6763 GCA_964549305.1 uncultured bacterium | reverse complement strand
TTTCTTCCCCTGTATAAAATCCCTTCATAGTCGGCGGTGAGCCAAAATGAATCGGAAAAGCGGTGAGTCGCCTGAATGAAGAATGAATTTTTCATAAAATTCCACTTATTATTGTTTGGGTATTTTTTCACTGTATTCATATATCCCAGAAAAACCGAGTCTTTGGCGCTTACGTTGTAACCGAAAGAAAAGGAAGCGAAATTATTGAAGAAATTTCTTATATCCTCTTTAGGTTGAAAATGAAGAATCGCTCTGTTATCGATGTTGAAGGAAAGCTTTGATATCAATGGTATTGAAACATTCAAGTCGACGGTATGCCGGTTTGTGTTTTCCTTGTATTCATCAAAATAGAATTTGGCAGTTTCGTTGAGAGATAAGGAATAATGAATTTTATTTTTTTTATCCCCTTGAAGATTTAAAAATACGGAAGCGATTGTAAGGTAGTCAGATGAAGGATTTCCCGCTTCTTCGCCGACAGTATGGTCTGTTTCTCCCTCTATATTGGAATCATAGGCAGTTTCTATTGTGCCATTTCCTGAAAAATCGAAGGCAAAGGCACCGGGAGCGGAAATTATCAACAAAAATAAAATTGGGAGAAATATCTTTTTCATTTTTAAAATTATGAGAAAAATTATCTTTATTATAACGGTAAAAGCGGGTCTGTCCAATATAAGTTTTGTGCCGGCAATTTTTTATTATAAGGTTATAAAAATATTATAATTGCTTATTCCCTATTAAGGAATATGGAAAATACAGTGCCGGGGGAATCCGATGAAACTTCTATTCTGCCGTTATGCTCCCGAATTATCTTTTCCGTTATGGGAAGTCCTAATCCTGTTCCGTTTTCCTTTGTACTGAAGAAAGGGTCGAAAATTTTTTCAAAACTAACGTCCTCTATTCCGGTGCCGTTATCTTTTATTCTTATGCAGAAATTGCCCGATTTGTTTTCGGTTTTTTTAAATGAAGTTTCCACCGTAATAGTCCCGCTGTTTTTTAATGCTTCCAGGGAATTAAGAAAAATGTTCAGCAGAGCGCGCTTGATTTGTTCTTTGTCGATTTTTAAAAAACTATTATCCGAAGTATCGTAGTTTTTCACTATATGAATTCCGGTGTTCTCATTGATGGGCAGATAACTGATTACTTCATCGATGACTTTACGAATATCCTCCTTTTTCATTGCAAGGCGCGGGGGGCGCGCGTAAACAAGAAACTCGGTTATGAAGGCGTTCAGTCTGTCAACCTCCTCTGTAACCTGATTGCAAATATCAATATTTTGTTTTTCGTCACCAATCCTCTTTTTAAGCAGGTCCATATAAATCTGAATGCTTCCAAGGGGGTTTCTTATTTCGTGCGCGATGCCTGCGGACATTTCTCCCAGCGCGGCAAGCCTTGCGTTGAGGGCGAGTTTTTTTTCAAGGTTCTTTATTACGCTTATGTCAATGAATGAAAATGTCATTCCTATCGTTTCTCCCGATTCGTTGTTGAGAAGAGAAATGTTCCCGCCGAGATATTTGTCTTCACCTGACAGCGAGGGAAAGCTCAATTCAATGTAACCGGTAGATTTTTTTTCATTCATTTGCTTTGTGAGAGTCTCTGAAATAAGGGGATAAGACGAAAAAACTTCAAAGATGTTTTTGTTTATGTAATTATCCTGTTCATTCCGTAATTCCAGAATTTCCATTGCCGCGGGATTTATGGAAGTAATCTTGCCGAAGAAGTCTATTGTAATTATTCCGCTCAGTGTGCTGTCGAGAATATACTCGTAAAACTTTTTCATTTCGTTGATAGATTGAATCATACCATTGAAGGTCTGCGCAAGGCGGTCGATTTCATCTCTTCCCGGTGTATCTACGGTAACGTCGAAGTTCCCCAGACTTATCTGTTTTGCCACGAGGTCGAGTTTTTTTATCCTTCTTACAACGGTTGATGCAAAGATAAGACTCAGAAAAACCGTCACGCACAAACTCACCGCGCCCGATACGGCAATCCACTTTAAAATGTAATCGATGAGGCTTAAAAATTGCGGATTGGAATCTACGGAGAGTATCCATTTTATCTTTCCGTTTTCATCACTGAGAGGCATAAAGGCGGATTTGTAAAGATTCCCATTTATTCCCCGGTAGAGTGTTGAATAAGATGGAGTTCCGCGCGTCGCTTTCTCTATTTCCGTTTTGCAAGCATAAATAAAAGGATTCTTTTCTCCTGCCATTTCACTGTTTTTCAGGTCAAAAAGCGTAATCATTTCCCCATTCAAAATTGAAATGTTTTCAAGGTCTGCGGCTTCGGCAACAGGTTTGAGTTTTTTCGCGATTCTCCTGTTCAAAACTGTGGAAAGGGGTGGATTGGAAAGAATATTCAGGTTGAGGGCGGAAACTTCCTTTGCCGAAATCCGGGCGACGGATAGAAGTTTTTCACCAAATTCCGCGTCCAGGTTTTTAAGGTTTACATAATAAAATATAACGCACGCGCAAAGATAAATGACTATTACGCTTGAAATGAATATGCCTATTGTCTTTATTGCAAGTCTTCTCGAGAACCCTATATCTTCTTTTCTTTTGGCAGTTTCCGGCATATGTTTTTCGCGATATCCTGTTTATGAGTGTCAGTTAACTGATTTTGCATTATTGTGG
>CAZJVM010000060.1:0-4033 GCA_964549305.1 uncultured bacterium | reverse complement strand
AAAATATTTTTTGATATTTTAACATTTTTCTTGACTGCCAGAAGATCTATCTCTTAAAATGCTAATAATGAATAAAAATTGGGAGATAGATGATGTTGAGAGATGAAAAGTTGTACAGATGTATTGATTGTAATTGTATATTTTATTTTACTGATTATGATTCCAGTCCAATATATATTCCTAATGGGAACAATAATGACTTTATTGCTATTTATCAGAACGAGAGAACTTCCTTAATAAATACACATATCGAGCACAAGGTAATCGAGCTTGAAGTAGACAGGGACTCGATTGTCAGCGAAGGTTTTTTTGAAAATCCTCTTTCTGCCGTGTATATTCAAGCAAAGGACAGCGTTAACTTTTATGTCGTAAAAAAATGGAAAGATAATTTTGACGAATCACTGAAATGCGAAGTTGTGGGAGAATTTCTGAGCCAAAAAGTCATAAGCATTCTTCCCCAGAAAGATTGCCTAAAGAAAGATTTGATCGAAGAATTGAAATTTATGAGTGATGATGACGCGGAAAACATTGTAACTTCTTTTGGGAATGCCTGTAAAAAGATTCGTTATTCCGATTTTACCCAAATCTATCCTGACGAAGAGTGTCACCTTACGGAGTATGCCGTACCAAACAAAAAAATCACCGGCAAATTTATCCGTTGCGCAACCGAAGCGACAGGTGAAGACAGAAGAGAGGAATTTATCAAATTTATTTTAAAGCATACTGAACCCTACGACTCTCTGAACTTCATTATTAAAAAAACAATCAAAATTACAAAAAGAAGAAGCGGAAACCGGCTTTTAAAATTTCCTTCCAAAGACGAACTTGTGAACCTCAACAATGTAAGTTAATGGACTTGTCTTTTTGAACATTGTATTTTTTCTGATTGCTGCCTGAGTTTTCCTTAATGTCTAATCACTCCCAAAGCATCTTTGAACAAATATTGTTTTGGACAGACAATACTTTTTTAGTATAAGTAAAAATATTTTTTTATCATTTGATTTTTATTTAAAGAAACTCAACGGGGGGAGAGAATAATCAATGTTTTGGACAAAATATCTGATACCGACTCTTAGGGAAAATCCCACTGAAGCGGAGGTCGTAAGTCATCGACTTATGCTTAGGGCGGGAATGATCAGGAAACTCTCTTCCGGAATCTATAATTATCTTCCTCTCGGATTGCGCGTTCTTCGCAAAGTGGAAAACATCATTCGCGAAGAGATGAACAGGGCGGGCGCAGTGGAAATACTCATGCCCGCGGTGCAGCCTGCGGAGTTGTGGGAGGAAAGCGGAAGATGGAAAATCTACGGAAGCGAACTTTTGCGTATAAGCGACAGGCACGAGCGGGATTTTTGTTTCGGTCCCACTCACGAAGAGGTTGTAACGGACATTGTCAGAAAAGAAGTTAAATCGTACAGACAGATGCCTGTGACACTCTATCAGATACAGACTAAATTCCGTGATGAGATAAGGCCGAGATTCGGAGTCATGCGCGCCCGCGAATTCATTATGAAGGATGCTTACAGTTTTGACACCGACGGCGAAGGCGCAGAGGAAAGCTACAGAAAAATGTACGACGCGTACTGCAGAATATTTGAAAGATGTGGTCTTGAATACAGGGCTGTGGAGGCGGATACAGGGACAATAGGCGGAAAATTTTCCCACGAATTTATGGTGCTAGCCGATACGGGCGAGGAGATAATTGCCTGCTGTGATTCCTGCGATTATGCCGCAAATCTTGAAAGGGCGGAGGTAAGACAGTCCGGTACCGGAGATTCGGAAGTTGAAATAAAGGAAATGGAAACCATCGATACTCCCGGCAAAAAAACTATTACTGATGTTTCGGAATTTCTCCATATATCCCCTTCATCTATGCTCAAGACGATAATCTATATGGCGGATGATAATCCTCTTGTTGCCGTAGTGCGCGGAGATTATGAAATAAATGAGGCAAAGTTGAGAATGGCATCGGGTTGCGGCATTCTCGAACTTGCAGATGATGATACGGTCAGCAAGGTTACGGGAGCGCAGACGGGATTTGCCGGCCCCGTAGGATTGAAGGGTGTTGACATTATCGCAGATTTTTCTGTACAGGGAATTAGAAACGCCGTTACGGGCGCGAACGAAGATGACAAGCATATTATCAATGTGAACGAAGGACGAGACTACGAAATAAAGAAATATGCAGATATCAGAACTGCAACCGAAGGCGACGTATGTCCCCGTTGCGATAAAGGCAAATACAGATTCGTGAAGGGAATCGAAGTGGGACACGTTTTCAAGCTTGGAACAAAATACTCAGAGGCAATGGGCGCGAAGTATCTTGATAAGGACGGGAAAGAGAAATTCGCAGTGATGGGATGTTACGGAATCGGAGTAGGGCGCACCGTTGCCGCGGCAATCGAGCAGAATTACGACAAGGACGGAATAATATGGACTCTTCCGCTGGCGCCTTTTCAGGTGTTAGTGCTTCCCGTCAATGCAAGTCACGGCGAATCGATGGAAGTGGCAAAAAAAATATATGACGAACTCAATGCACTCGCGGTGGAAGTGTTATTTGACGACAGGGATGAGCGCCCCGGCGTGAAATTCAAAGATGCCGACCTTATCGGAATTCCCTACAGAGTTACAATCGGCGAGAAGAATCTCAAAAACGGAAATGTTGAAATCAGAACCCGCAGTGCCGGTAAAAATGAGCTTGTGTCCAGGAATGATGCAGTGGGGCATTTAAAGAAGGTTTTGGGATTGTAGATTTAGAAATATGCTAAATTTCCTCTTGCAATTATTTTCATCGTAATGTATCAGAGCCATTCTTTAAAACATTTGAGAGACTGTTCAATTAATCAATAATGATGACAAAGAAACAAGGAGTGTAATGATGAGAATAATTACAAAGAAAATCCTGATGATGTTTGCTGTTACCGGACTTGTATCAACCCTTGCCGCAGTACCGCAGATAAGGGCCGATGAAGAAGGGCATCAGAGCGAAATGCACGAAGAGCGCGAAGGACTTCACTTTGTTCATCCGTTAATCGCCGAAACACCATCGCCCGACAACACAATAAGGTTCGATTATTTTTACAGAAACATCAATTCCGGCGAAGATGATGCAGATGAAAACACTGTAAGATTCGTCGCCGAATACGTTATAAACCCTTCGGTGAGTCTTCAGATTGAAGCACCCTATACGTGGCGCGAGCCATCAGGCACGCCGTCGGATTCAAGCTTTGACGATTTCGAATTTATCGCAAAGTACGCGAACTTTGCTCTTGAAGATGAGGGCATACTTCTCGGAGGCGGACTTCGCCTCGGTCTTCCCACGGGAGACACGAAAGAGGAAATCGGAAGCAATCATATCGTTGAGTTTGAACCATTCATCGACGCGGGCTACAAAAACGGAAACTTTGAAACAACTGCGACTCTTTCCTTCGGTTTTCCTTCAAATCAGCGCGATGAAGAGGAAAATGAAGAGGAAGCGAGCATCGGATACAATCTTTCATTACTCTATCACGTAAATTCCCGTGTCCAGGCCCTGGTTGAATTTGACGGCGGAAGTGTCCTCAGTGGTGACGAAGACGGACCGTGGATTGTGAATATCACACCCGGCGTAAAGGTTCGCCCTTTTAAGGATAAGGATTTTGACCTTGGTGTAGGCGTTAGTCTGCCTTTGACGGATACTGAGGAGTTTGATGTGTCCACCATCATTTCCGCAATCCTTCATTTCTAGCGTGTGGATGCTGCATTTAGAGTAATATACTTTGTCGTCTGTCATTTCTTTAGTGCTGAAATACATTCAAACGACTCATAAGAATACTCTTAAAAAGAATTGCCAATACATCAAAGCTGTTCCCTTTTTTAGATAAATAGGGCGGATTTCTTAAATAATTTGACACCGCAAATATTTGTCTTTATACTCATCGAAAAGCCAAAAAACTGATGTTATCCCTTTTCATAGGCAAGCGAAAAGACCTTGCCAGGAAGATTATAAAAGAGGCAAACACGCTTCTTACTCAAATTAATTCTGCGAAAACAT
>CAZJVM010000059.1:6375-14943 GCA_964549305.1 uncultured bacterium | reverse complement strand
AATAACTTTATTTATGAGACTGAACTGAAGACTTACCGACCCTCCTGCATATGTGGCAAATCTTCTCGGAATCATTAACTGCAGAGAATTCCTGTCCGCAAAGCTCGCAGGTTCCTTTTAGAAATGATTTAAGAATCTTGTAAGACGGAGATGACACAAGTTTTCCGGCATCAAAAACACTTGTCAAGGATATAGCATTCGTAAGGCATACTTCCGCGCATAATCCGCAGTTAAAGCATCTTTCATAACTGAATTCCATATGCACCTTCTTCTCATCAGTCCTTTTTCCGATTGCCGCAGTGGGACACAGCATGGCGCACACGTCGCAACCCATGCAATATTCGTTTATCTGCGCCTCGGCAAAGGGAAGCATTATACCTCCCGACGCTTCAACTCTCTCCATATTGTCATCAGCAAATGAAACAATCTGTTTAAGAAGTCTCCGTTTCCCACTTTCGCCCTTCTTCTTTACATCAAATTTCTTTTCCTTTTCGGACAAATCCTCAACGATTTCTCCCACTTTGAGAAGACTCTTTCCCCTCACTGCTCTGAAGAAATCGCGTCTTGAAAAACCGCTTCCCTTTTGCGCGCTCTTTCCTCCCTCATTTTTTTCATCGGTGGAATTTTTAAATTTACTCCAGCAATCCTTCCCCAGGGAATCCTCGATTAAACGGGCAAGTCTGAGATTTTGTTTAAACACCGTATATCCGGGAGAAAGTTTGCATTGAGCGCACTCTCCCTTTTCATATTCCTGAGTCCTGATTCCCAATCTTTTGAGCCAGAGAATAATGTTCTCATTCAGTCTGCCGAGACATTTGAGTTTCACCGAAAGCTTTTCCTCGTTTTCAATCATTCCGCAGGAAAAAGTAACGGACATTGTTCCGTCGCTGTTATATACGGCAGACTTTTTCGCCGCTTCGACTATTGCCGAATCGCTTTCCGTTCTCGATGAATAGACACCTGCAGGACACACCGATACGCATATTCCGCAGTTAAAGCATTTCTTCTCGTCAATCACTTCTTCAGTCAGAGATATGGCATCTGCCGGGCAGGTATCAACACACAACCTGCACGCTGACTTTGGAGATTTAAGGGAAGGACAGAGAAAACTCTTTATCTCGATATCACCCTTGACTAAAACCTTTATCGCAGCATTTATAATTGTTGACTTAATCATATGGGTTTTCCCAATTCCTATAGGTCGGATTTGTACTTATTTTTGATTTACTTATTTTATAAACTTAGGGGATAAAGTCAAATTGATAGGGGAAAACAGAGAAGGGTCAGGCGCTGACTTATCAAAATGTGATAAATCAAGTCCTGACCCCGTTTAAGGTGTTTCTATCAAGCTCTATGAATTTACGGGTAAGCATTGCAACACCCTTGTAAAAAATCGAATCGGTTTTTTCATAAATTGTCTGGCACAAATCATCTATCCACAGAGCAATGTGCTCATTCATAAACTTTTGCTGAAGTTGAAGCATTTTATCTGCTTCTTCCTTATTTCCGGCAAATCTGTAATCATATTCACGCACACAAAGGACATGCATCGCTTCAAGCTCCAAACCGATATGGTCGGGAAGTTCGCCTGCTTCTGAATAATCTATTCCCGCCATATCGTAAAACTTCTTTACAGATAAGCTATGCACTCCCATCAACTGCCCTTTTACATATTCTTCTCCAACTTTCTTGCCTCCTCTGTAAACGGATTCATAGGGTGTTACATATTTTCCAAGGGGGATTCTGAAAAGGTCTCTGTATTCCTGCTCCAACTCATCGGGATTGTCATTGTAACGCCGGTTAAACTCTTTAAAGCAGGAAGTCACATTATCACCTACAATTTCTTCAAGCTCTGAAAGAAAGCGTGAATCTGAGAATACTTTCACAACTTCGCCTGTGGGCGGATTTAGGAAAAAAGTGGAGAGGAATTTATAAATTCCTCTCCTAATCTCAAAGAGCAAGGAGGGCGCTTTGAGTGTATCTTCGGTTTGCTGCTTATCTTTAATGTTGTTTATTTTATTCAAATGTAATCACCGGGTTTGTCAATCCCGTATCTGCAAAATCATCGGGCGCCGTACCGCTTGGTCCCGTGGCATCTGACTGATAATCAAGCGCTCGTCCCACGCAGGTTGACACACAGGCGGGTTTCAGGCCATTTCTTACTCTCTGATAGCAGAGTGTACATTTTTCCACCTTTTTCGTATTTTCATTAAATCGCGGCGCGTGATATGGACACGCCTGTTCGCAATATCTGCAACCGATGCATTTATCCTGATCAATCAGCACGATGCCATCATCAGTATCCTTTGAAATAGCATCAACGGGGCAAGCCGCCTTGCAGGCAGGATTAAGACAGTGATTGCAGGCCATAGACATAAAGGGAACTTCTCCCTGACTGCTTATCTCTTTTGTCACTACCCACCTGTAGCTTACTTCTTTAGGCATATCATCGTTTCTCACAACAAGGGGCGACTTCTTCGGGTCGGTGTTATTTTCAGATTTGCAGGCAACAACGCAGGCATTGCACCCCGTGCATTTCACAACATCATACTTCCATCCGTATTGACTCATTTTTAACCTCCTCGGTTTTCTTTATATATTAATGTTCAAACTTTCTCTATCTTCACGGGACTGTCATAGAAAGAGGCGCTTCCTCCGACCTTATCCTGAAGGCATACATATCCTGATTTATCATCGGGGTCTAACATCATAAGAGGAGATGACGCAATTCCCGCACCTCTTGATTCATCATAACCGGATTTCTTTTTCTTTCCGTTTAATTTCTTGACGCTGTGGGGTTTTGATGCCATTTCCCAGTGCCCATAGCTATGGGTTATTGCAATGACTCCATCCCTGATTTTTGTCACCTTCACCTTGCCGGTTGCAGTCGTACCGTCCTTGGATGTAATTTTTACAGTATCACCTGTTTCAACTCCAAGAGTCGAAGCATCACTTGAACTGATTTCAACAAAGTTTGACGGTTGAAGCATCATAAGCCAGGGATTTACGGCAGTCCTTGCCTGAGCGTGATAGACTGTTTTATATGTCACAAGCGTATGAGTATATGTGCTGTCTGTTGAAATTGCCGTTCCGTTTATCCCCTGAACCGCTTCATATGTGGCTGTTGGCGTGAATGTATTTCCGGTTATAGAGTCTTTTGTCGTCGCAAGAACATCGGAATAAAAGTGAACGATGCCGCCATATTTCTTAGCTATGTAGTCACCGTCATATTCCGTGCCGTCGCTGTCTGCAAAAACGCCGCCTTTATCTAAGATTTCCTGCGTTGTTACCGGTTTTCCGCTCTCTTCCTTGAGATTGACAAGAACATTATTCCACCAATCCCACGCATTCGTAAGTGATGTTGTCCATCCTTTTCCTGTATCGAGATCGCTTCCACCTGTATCTTTTAACTCGAATGCTCCGTCACCAACTCCGGGAAAGGTCTTTCCGGCTTTTTCAGCAAGCTTATTGGCAAGTGCAATAAGGATATCTTCTAAAAGTTGTGGTCCCTTTGCAGTGCTAAGGTCCTTTGCGATATTCCCACTGCTGAGATAGGAAACATAGTAATTCTTTTCACCGCTTGTATCGTCAAAGGTGCCCACATAAGGTTGTCTCACTCCGCTTGTCTTTGTTACGATAGCAGGCGCTACGTGTGGTGATGAAAATCTTTCAAGATGTGTTGTATCCGGTAGGATGTAATCTGCAAGTGCTGCTGTTTCGCTGATTAAAATGTCAAAAGCAATGAAGTGAGGAATCTTTGTCGTATCCTTCAGGATTGTCTCACCCTGCGTCTTTCCTCCCGGAGTACTGTAAAGCATATTGTTCCAGTAAGTAATCAGCGTATCTATTGAATAGGGATAACCGTCTGCAATGCTTGGCAGAATTTCCTGATAGTTCCATCTCTTGTTAAATGGCATCCAGGGTCTCTTCGCCGGAAATCCATCTTTTGCAAAAAGATTGGGGGCATCATTTTCATAATCCTTACCATATCTTACAAGAGGTACACCAGCAGGCGTAACGCCGTTGGGAACATTTTTAAGATTCATTGTCCCCGTAGTGCCTACCTCGTGCCAGTGACTTCCGCCTCCTGTATAACCCCCTTTCCAGTCAAAGTTTCCGATAAGCATATTGAGCGATAAAATAGCCATCATGGAATAGGCGCCGTTCGTATGCTGTACAGGACCCCTGTATGCGTCAACCACAGCTTTCTTGCCGTGGTTCGTAAATTCATCAGCCATTGCTTCTATAGTAGTCTGATCAACACCGCAGATTGTTGCATATTCCGCAACTGTTTTCTCTTCCACTTTTTCCTTGTATATCTCAAATGAGGTCTTGCAGGTCTTGGAGTTTACTGTAACAGAACCGGGCAGGATTTCCGCAGAATCGACGGTATCGTAAATCTGTGGATTTGAACCGTCCCATACGACATTCTTGTCAGCGTCTGCATCGCCCGCGCTTACAAGGCCTGCATCCTCTGCCGTCAAAAATGCGCCCGTTGATATATCAACAAGATATGTTGCGTCTGAGTGACTATTTTCTGTTAACCCGGAAACAGTATTTAACTTACCGGACTGTGTTAACTTAAGAAAACCCTCATCGTAATTTGTCTGGTCGATTATCCTTCTTGCCATTCCAAGGGCAAGCGCTCCATCGGTTCCGGGCTTTACCGTTACCCATTTTCCTCCGGTCTGCACTGCTTTTGCGGCGGAATTTGAAAAACGCGGATCTATAACATCCATTGTTCCGCCGTTTTTAAGGAATGCAGAAACCTTTCGTGAGAGCGGATTCATAGGAAAACTCGCCTCGAGAGGATTTGAACCCCACCATATTATGTGTTCACAGTTAAGGACATCAGGTTTCCAGTGGTCTTTCTTAAAGCCTGAAACAATATCACCTGCAGTATGATGGCTAACTTCGCAGATACTCGTGTGGTCATTGCGGTAGTTAGCAGTGCCAAAGCCATTCTTTAAAATTCTGTCAGTAAATTCTTTCTGACCGTGTTCGATTCTGCCGGCACTAAATACAAGCTTGTTCGCTACCTTGCCGAATTCAGGAAAACTTGAATCAATATCCGTGTCGTTGTCCCAGATGTCCTTCAGTATGTCGGCTATTTCATCTATGGCAGTTGCCCACGAAATTTCCTTCCACTCCCCCGAATCCCTGTCGCCTATTTTCTTCAGAGGATTTTTAATCCTGTAGGGATCATAGATTGTCTGTATTCCCGCCTGGCCCTTGGGGCAGAGACGACCATTTGTCTTTTTTGCAGTATCACTCGTAGAATCTGTTGAATAGGTAAGGCGCTCATCGGGCTCGAGATTATTCGGATGATAGGGATTGCCATCAAGTTTAAGAAGCACTCCATCCTTTACTCTTCCCCTCGTTCCGCAGGCGGAATGGCACATAAGACAGACACTGTGTTTAAGCGTAACATCTGAATCGGTTTCAAGCGCATCAGGCGTATTTTCGGAATATGTATCCGCAGTTGCCTTTTTTGATTTTAATAACGAGGGGGCTGCCACTGCCGCTGAGCCCAGTACAGAGGAAACCTTTAGGAACTTTCTTCTGTCAAGGGAAGGATTAAGAAAACTTTTTAACCCTTTATCTTCATTTTTCATTTCAGACTTCTCTTTCATCTTGTTCTCCCAATCTTATTTTATTTTTAATTAATTTCTTGTTTTCTTCTCACTCGGTTATTTTTGATAAAATTGCTTTCCCGGACCATTGGGACCGTGACAGGCATCGCAAAGACTCGCGCTTACATTGCTCCTGTAATTTCCTGCGGAGTGAGTTAAAACATCAGTATCTTTATGGCAGTAAACGCACTTATCATCTGTCGTTGAACCTGAAGTTACAAAATCTATCATTTCAAGATGCGCGGTTTTTACGCTCGGTTTTAAAGTGTTTTCAGTAAGGATTCCTTTATGGCACTTGCTTGTTGTGCAATCAGTCCTGTAGGATTCAGAGTTTGCATCGTGAAGTGCGATAATGTCGCCTTTTGCCGCTTTTACTCTTTTAAAGTTTACCTTTACCGCCTTCTTCTTCTTAAATTTTACCGATTTTGAAGAAGGATTAAAATTATATCCTTCCTTTGCAGGGAAAAGAATATATGTACCCTTCTTAAGACCTTTTACAGCAAACTTTCCCTTCTTATTCGTTTTGACTGTCTTGGATGAAGCTAATTTACTGCTCTCAATTTGAATCTGAACGCCTTTAAGTTTGGATTTTACTTTCCCCTCAATTATAAATTTCTTTTTCTTTGCATCAGCTTTGTTCATCAGCATAGGGGAAAAGAAAAACAACGCGAACAATGACATCAACAACGACAACGGTTTTAAAGCTCTCTTCATCAACAAACCCTCCTTTAATTTAGTTGTATTATGACCCCTTGAGTTCTTCAGATTTTTCATTGATTTCATCAACTGTACTTTCCTTAATCTCGTTCACCGACTTCTTAAAATTTTTTATGCCCTTGCCCAGTCCTTCTCCAATCTCAGGTAGTTTTTTCACGCCAAAAACCATAAAGGAAATAAGAAGAATTACTACAAGCTCAGGCATTCCAAGACCAAACATTGTCGCCCTCCTCTTTAAAAAAATGAATCATACGATTATTTACAGAAAGCGTATTGCAATTACTATGCCAATAAACAGAATCACTATTAAAAAAATATTTCATTAATTATCAATTGTTTAAGGAATGGAAAGATTTGCCTATGTAGATAAGACAAAAAGCATTTAACGGATTTGAAAATTATTTTACCGAAATATGATTGGGAAAGATTAATATGGGCAAGACTATACTATTGATTTATTGGGATATTTACAATATGTCGGTTTTTAGACACCTGATTGACGGAAATCCGATATTTTTTACAGATCTAAACCGTATTTCACTAATTTATCGCACAAGGTAGTTCGCTTCATCTTCAGAAGATTTGCTGCTCTTGATTTATTGCCGCCACTCTCATTTAACGCCCACACCAGTAACTCTTTCTCAGCCATTTCGAGCACATCGGCAAATCCTTTGTCATCCCTGATTAGTGACTGCAGATTGGAATAAATATTCTTTTCATTTTCAGGCAAAAGTGAAGAAAGTATGTCTTTGCTGATTTCCTTCTTTGATTTGTTAAGCGCAACCACCCTTTCTGTGAAATTTTCAAGCTCCCTGATATTTCCGGGCCAATTGTAATCGTGCAAAATATCTACCGCATTTTCTTCCACTGCGGGATATTCAATGCTGTCTCTCTCGCAATACTTTTTCAAAAAATGCTCAAATAAAAGAGGAATATCCTCTTTTCTGTTTCTTAAGGGAGGAAGGTTTATTTTCAGCACATTGATTCTGTAAAAGAGGTCTTCCCTGAAATCACCCTTTGCAACCTTATACCTTAAATCGACCTTGGTTGCCGCAATTACGCGGACATCCACATTTATCGGTTTTTCACTTCCGACCTTTTCTATCTCTCTTTCCTGCAAAACACGCAAAAGTTTTACCTGAAGGTCAAGAGGTATATCATCAATATCATCAAGGAAAATCGAACCTCCTTCGGCAAGTTCAAATTTCCCCTTTTTATGTTTTATAGCGCCGGTGAAAGCGCCTTTTTCGTGACCGAATAATTCTGATTCAAGAAGATTTGGATTAAAAATAGAACAACTCACCTTGACGAAGGGACCATTTTCCCTGCCACTGTTGTAATGGACAGCATTTGCAACCAATTCCTTGCCTGTGCCGCTTTCCCCTTCAATCAGCACTGTGCTTGCGCTGTCCGCCACCGTTGCAATTATGTCATATACTTCCCGTATCTCCTTTGATTTCCCAACAAGATTACAGCAACTGTACTTTTCTTTGAGCTTATCTCTCAGCTTAACATTTTCATCACGAAGCTTTTTGACTCTTATCAATCTTTCAATGGTAAGTAATAATTCTTCAAGGTCGAAGGGCTTTTTCAAATAGTCAAAAGCACCGCTTTTCATCGCTTCTAAGGCAGTATCCACTGTGGCGTATGCGGTAATCACTATAAACTCAATATTAGGTGAAATTTGCAGTGCCTTCTTCATCATTGAAATACCATCCATTGAAGGCAGTTTCAGGTCAGTTATCACTATGTCAGGTGAATCTTTTTTTATACTTTCCAACGCGGGGAGTGGATTGTCGAATGCGTTTATTTGAAAATCTTTTTCCAGAAGAAAATCCTTGATTGTTTCTCTCTTAATTTCCTCGTCTTCAACAAGAACTATTTTAAAACTCATTTTCATCTCTCGTTATTGTTAGCCAAATTAAAATCATCTAATTCTATTCCGCAGGCAGATTAACAGTAAAAACCGTTTTCACACCGGGCTCGCTTCTGCACTCGATTGTCCCCCCAAATGCCTCCACAATTCCCTTTGTAATGGAAAGCCCGAGCCCAGTGCCCTGCCCTACCTCTTTCGTAGTAAAAAAAGGTTCAAAAATTTTATCTATATTCTCATCTTTTATTCCGGGACCGTTATCTTCAATTTCAATGATGATATTTTCAGATTTACTCCCGTCTCTGCCCATTCTTAAAGTTATAATTCCGCTTTCCACTTTATCAA
>CAZJVM010000059.1:0-6275 GCA_964549305.1 uncultured bacterium | reverse complement strand
TGAATTAAAGGAATTAACAGATAATGAATCGGTAAGCTTTTTCCCGTACATTTTAAGGTTATCGCTGACCACAATATGATTGCTTTCATCAAGAATGTAGGCGTATTGAATATGCAGTTCTTTTCTTCCCATTATTTCGTTTATATAATTGTCAAGGAGTCCTCCTTCCTCAACCAACCCTAACTCCTGATAAAGCATCGTATTCACGCAGGCGGCAGACATTGTTTCAACGAGGATTTTTCCGTTTTCCCTTACTTTTGCAATCAACAAGTCAGTATGCTCGGTTATTTCAAAAACCCCCATCACACAGATAAGCACAAAAATAATTATAGACGTCCATATGAGAAATTGCGTTTTAAGACTCTTTAGCGGGAACATATCATTTTTCAGCAAAAATATTTTTTGGATGGCATGCTTCTCCGCATTTTGCGGGAATATCCCTTATCATATTAAGAACTACTTTATAATCGCTGTTTGACGCCTCGATGAATCCGTATTTAAATTCGTCATCCCAATTCCTGACGATTTCTCTGAATTCCGGTTTTTTCGGATCAACTGAAAGCAATGCTTTTTTCATTGCATCAACCATTTTTTCATCAGCTTCTTTGCTTACAACTATAGGGACAGAGGGAATCGGGTCTGATTTTAGAATTATCTTAAGCCCTTTAGCCAAATATTTTTTTGCGGCAACATCCTTCAATGCACCGGCGAAATATTTGCCTTTAAGCACTCCCGTTGCAACCGCATCATGATGCTTCAGATTTACATATTTCAAGTCTTCAAGATTAATTCCCTTTTCCCAAAGAAGGTAACGGGGATAAAGATTTCCGGATGTTGATTTAATTGAAGCGAACGCAAAGGTTTTTCCTACGAGGTCTTCTATGGTGTTTATCTCCGCGTCTTTTCTCGTAACTATGAAGCTGTAATATGTCCCCTCTCCGTTTTCGTTTTTGCTTCTCAGGATGGCTTTTGCCCCGAATTTAACGAAAGATTCAATAAAAGTGACCCCTCCGAGAGAGGCAACCTGCGTAATATTGTAATGAAGATTGCTAACCGCTTCCTCATAAGTTGAACCGAGTTTCAGCTTGAATTTATAGGGAGTATTTTCAGTAAGATAATCCATTATCGGTTGATATCTCTTATACATCAACACGGGATTATATCTTGAAATTACGCCGAAATTTATCACTTTTTTTTCGGGGATTTCATTAGTTTTTAAAGCTTTGTTGACAGGTTTTTTTTCTGTTAATTGAAGGCCGTCGTCGCATCCCGCGAAACAGATTAGAAACGAAAAAAATATGACGAGAAAAATTGATTTAGATAGCCGCATTCCACAAGCCCGTTTTCTTTTAATAAAATCTCTGCTTCCCTTATATGATTTTGTGGCTTTCTGTCAAAAAATTTTTTTCTCACAAAAGTACGGAAAAACGCCTAAAGTAGAATATCAGGCAAATATCACGCCCTCTCATCACCTACAATAACTGCAGTTGAGTTTTGAATTCAAGCTCAGTGAATATCTCGGCAAGGGCTGAATTATCAGGGAGTTCTTTACTCAATTCGGATATCTCATAATCAAGGGGCGCATTGCAGTCAAGAGTTACAAGACGTCTGCTCAAAATAGCGTCTTCTCTGTGTTTTGTGAGCTTCTCCCGTAACTTTTCCTTTTTAAGGGAATCGATATTTTGAAGAAGATTGTCAAGATTTTCATATTCGCAAATCAATTTCGCCGCGGTTTTCGGTCCTATCCCCGGTACTCCCGGAATATTGTCTGAAGCATCGCCCATCAGCGCCATAACATCAGTCAGCTTTGAAGGAGGAACACCGAATTTCTTTTCAACTGCCTCCTCGTCAAACCAACGGTCGCGCATTGGGTCATACATTTTTATCTTATCATTTACAATCTGCATCAAATCCTTGTCAGAACTCACTATGACAACATCGTATCCTTCCGCCTCAGCTTTCTTTGCCGCAGTCGCAATAAGGTCGTCCGCCTCGTATCGCGCCCTTTCGAAAATTTTAATATTCATCAGTTCAACTATTTTTTTTATGTATGGTATCTGCGGAATGAGTTCATCGGGCATTTCGGCGCGGTTTGCCTTGTAATCCCCGTATTCCTCGTGCCTGAAGGTTTGCTCTTTTCTATCGAAGGCAACTGCCATGTTTTGCGGATTCTTTTCGTTTATGAACTTTTTCATCATATTCACAAAGGAGAGTATGGCATTCGTGGGAAGTCCCGAGGAATTTGAAAGAGGAGGCATAGCAAAGAATCCCCTGTAAATGTATGCCGTCCCGTCAACGAGATATAGGGTTTTTGAAGGATTGTTCATTTTAATCTATGCTACTTTTTTTCATCGAGCTCTGTTGTCTGCCGCAGTTTATAAATGCTTCCCGAAGGCACATATCCGCGCACAAGTGAAAGAGGATAGATGAGAGAATTTCGTCCAACGACAGTGCCGGGATTGAGTACCGAATTGCATCCTGTCTCGGAACAATCTCCCATAACGGCACCGAATTTTCTAAGACCCGTATCAATTGAATTCCCGTTGAAATTCAGGGAAACCATCTTGTCTTCGGTCATCTTGAAGTTTGAAAGAATAGTTCCCGCTCCAAGATTGACTTTTCTGCCTAAAACGCTGTCACCGAGATAATTGAAATGCGGAGCGTGCGCGCCATCGAGTAGAATCGTGTGTTTAAGCTCTGTCGCGTGCCCCACGACACAGTTGTCATCAATAATGACATTCCCCCGAAGATAAGCGCCCTGCCTTATTTCCACATTCTTCCCTATTATCGCGGGACCTTTAATCATCACACCGGGTTCGATAACCGTACCCTCGCCTATGGAAATATCTTCACCCTTTAAAAACACTCCGTCGGGGATGTCTATCTCTACGGCATAAGATTTACCGGATTCAAAAAACTTTTTCAGTTTTTTAAGAGGACTCCAGACGGCTTCATCTTCGGGAAAGATACTTTTCAGATAATCGGGGACATCTTCGAAAAAATTGCCGAGCAGAAGTTCTTCGGGGATTTGTCCGTTTTCCATCTATGCCACCGTCACGGATTTTGCCAAAGACCGCGGTTTGTCCACATTACGTTTCAGCGCCGTCGCAGTGTAATAAGCAAAAAGCTGTCCCGCAACAAGCTGAATAAGCGGAGAGATTATTTCCGGCGCTTTGGGAAGCTTTATGCTCTCGGTAAATAGCTCTTTAGGCGCGCCGAAATGAACTCCTATGACCTTTCCCTTCCTTGCCCTGATTTCCTCCACACCGCTTAAAGTAAGCTCATAAATGGACTCCTCGCTTTCAGGCGGAACAAAAACAAGACAATTCATAGATTCGTCTATCAATGAAATCGTTCCGTGCTTCATAAATCCGCCGGGCATTCCTTCCGCGTGAAGGTAAGTCACCTCCTTCATCTTGAGAGATGCTTCAAGAGCAACGGGATAATAAACTCCCCGTCCAAGATAAAGCCAGTTGTGCACATTGGCATTCCTGTAGGCAATGTTACGGATAATTCCCTGATATTCATTGAGAAGTTTTTCTACGCTCGATGCCATAGTATTCATCGTCGCCCTGAATTCTTCAGTTTTTCCGCCGTTGCCTCCGCTTTTTTGAACTTCACATTCTATTGCCGTCCTTATAAGAAGAACAATCTGAGCAAGCGCCGCTTTAGTGCTGAGCACACAGATTTCAGGCCCCGACCCCTGCATTATGGAAAAGTCCACCTCACGCGACATTGACGACCCGATTACATTTACGATTGCCGCCGTTTTTGCCCCCGCGCTCTTTGCGTTTCTCAGGGCACGAAGCGTGTCATAGGTTTCACCGGACTGAGATACAGCGATAACGAGACTATCCCCGGTTAAAACCGCCACATTCTCGAATTCGTCAGAGGAAATTACCGGAATATATTTTCCGCATATCTTCGAAAAGTAATACTGGGCAATAAGTGTGACATAATATGTGGTGCCGATTCCTATCATATATGTTGCATCTGAGGAGTTAATCATTCCCGCGAGTTTTTGAATTTCCTCCCGCTCTATTTTCATCGCGTTCAGGATGGTGTTTGGCTGTTCGTAAATTTCCTTGAGCATATAGTGTGGATACCCTCCCTTCTTTGCCATCTCGGCATCCCACTCTATCTTTTTTATCTCGCGCTTTACCTCGTTGCACGTATGCATATCCTTAATCACATAGGAATCCCTGCTTACTATGGCGTATTCGCCGTTATTGAGGAAAACGATATTTTTGGTATAATCTATGAAGGCGTTCACATCGGAACCAACATACATTTCATCATCGCCGATTCCAAGTACAAGGGGGCTTTCGTTTTTGGCGCAATAGATATTATCCTTGTCGTGGCTTGTCACCAGCGCAAACGCGTAAGTGCCCTTGAGCTTTCTCAGCGTGGCAACTACCGCGCTTTCCACAGCGCCGTTTCCGGTGTAGTTTTCCTCGATAAGGTGTGGAATGACTTCAGTATCGGTTTCGGAACAAAATTTATGTCCCCTTGCCTCAAGCTCCTTTCTTATCTCCTTGTAGTTTGAAACAATGCCGTTATGGACAACGGTGAAGTCCGGTGTGCAGGCGCTATGGGGATGGCTGTTCTCCTTCGACACACCGCCGTGAGTCGCCCATCTTGTATGGGCAATGCCAACAAATCCGTTCATTCCCACCAACTGCTCCTTGGTGTTAACTTCCTCTACTGTGCCGATATTCTTTTTTACGGCAATGCCGTCTTTCCCCACGACAGCCATACCGCAGGAGTCATACCCTCTGTATTCGAGGTTTTTAATGGAATGAAAAAGCTTTGCCGCAATGTCGCTTCTTCCCACTATGGCGCTTATTCCGCACATTCTTAATTTACCAGCCCGTTAAATTTAGGAGAAATGATTACAAATCTCCGTTCTGAATAGAACCCTTGTGTTCAAGCTTCGCATTATTGGGAATTATCATTCCGGGAAGAATGGTGTTGCTCGCGCCTATGATGGCATTGTCTCCCACAAAAGCTCCCAGCTTTTGAAGCTTGCTGTCAACTTCTTTTCCTTTAATGACGGTCTTTATCGTCTCTCTGTTTATATCGCGGTTTACAGTTACCACTCCCGAACCGATATCGACACCTTCGCCTATAACGCTGTCTCCTATGAAAGAAAGTCTTCCTATGGACGCCTTTTCAAAAATAATGCTGTTTTTAATTTCGACACCGAAACCGACGACGCTGTTTGCTCCAAGTGAAGTATGCTCTCTTATAAGCGCGTTATTTCCCACAAAACATCCCTTCCCGAGATAACAGGGGCCGATAATTGTAGAACCTTCCTTAAGGATGACATTGTCTTCGATTACGACAGGGCCTTTTATGGTTACATTGCCTTCAAATTTTGCGGTGCTTGAAATAACGGTTTTCGTTATCTCCTTCATCCTGATTTTGTTCGCGTCTATGATATTCCAGGGATAACCTATATCAATCCATTCATCTTCATATATGGATGCCTGGAGACCCTTAGTCTTAATAAGGCTTTCAAAGGACTTCTCTATATCTCCCTTTGCCGCGTTCAGAAGTTCAAAGAAACTCACAGGAAGAACAAAAGTGCCGGCAAGAATATAGTTTCCGAATTTCTCGTGCTCAGGTTTTTCGATAATCTTTGTTATCTGTACTTCGTCATTCATATAGATATTGCCATACTGTCCCGGCGCGGGAGGAATGCATATGGTAGCCACTGCGCCCTTCAAAGTGTTAAAGGACATCAGCGTCGTTAAAAATATGTTCGATGAGAAAACTATGTCGGCATAAACGAGAAGAAAATATCCCCCTTCGGAGAAACGGTCTGACGCCGACATGAGCGCACCGCCTATACTGCCGGTGGTCTTTTGCTCCACATAGTTAATGGATACGCCAAGGTCATCTCCGCTTCCGAAATATTCTTTGATTTTCTCCCTGCCGTGCTCTATGACAACGGTACAGTCGGCAATGCCAGCGTCTTTCAAACCGAGTATGATATACTCAAGAACAGGTTTGCCGCAGATATTTATCATCGTTTTCGAACGGGTTTCCGTTATGGGATTGAGATTGCTTCCCCTGCCGCCTGCAAGAATTACAGCTTTCATATCTTTCCCCCCTGAGAGGATTTATTTGTCTAATGTATATATGAAAAAATAACGCACGCCGCTTAACATTGTCAATGAATGATTTTGAGGATTTTCATCCCGCAACTTCCGATTGTCCCCTTCTCCCCTGCGAGGGAGAAGGTTGGGATGAGGGGGGGTGAATAAAATCAC
>CAZJVM010000058.1:0-15667 GCA_964549305.1 uncultured bacterium | reverse complement strand
AAGGGAAGGCGGAAGAACAGTAGGCGCAGGCGTTGTAAGTGAAGTTATAAAGTAAGAGAGGGTAATTTAAATAAAATGGGTGATAGAATAACGGTTATTTTGGCTTGTGGTCAGTGCAAACGAAGGAATTACACGACAACCAAGAATAAGAGAACGACAACTGATAAACTTGAATTTTCCAAGTATTGCCGTTTTTGCAAATGCCATACGGCGCATAAAGAGACAAAATGAGTCTTTTAGTAGGCCAGTAGCTCTAACTGGATAGAGCGCCGGACTCCAAATCCGGGGGCTGGGGGTTCGAATCCCTCCTGGCCTGATAATCGAACAAAGTCCGGCGTTGGAAAAGGGGCTTTTAAAAATAAAGGTGATGAGGACAAATTAATGCTGAAAAAAATAAAGGATTTTTTGCAGGAAATAAGGCAGGAATTCAAAAAGGTTACCTGGCCGTCCAAGCCGGAAACATATGATTCGACAAAGGTTGTCATAGTGGTCGTGGTTGTCATAGCGTTTTACCTCGGACTTGTGGACATAGTCCTGTCAGGCGGCGTCAAAAAGCTTCTCAATGACGCGCCCGTCGCCGTATTTTCCGTAAATCCTCAGACGGGAGATTTGAATACATCATTCACCTTTGACGCAACGGGTTCCTATGATTCCGAAGACGGCAACAGAGACCTGCAGGTTAGATGGGATTTTGAAGGAGACGGGACCTGGGATTATCCCGCAAAGAATTTTACAAAAAATAAGATAATCGTACATAAATTTGAATCAGCGGGAACCTATTCCGTGAGATTGCAGGTAAAGGATTCACAGGGTGCGGTTTCTGCCGTGAAGAGCACTTTGAATATTGCAAGCGCTGTTTCGCAGGAACCATCAATAAACGAAGAAGCGGAAACTCCGGCTGAAAAGGAAGATCAAATTAATTAGGGATTGGGAAATGGCAA
Organism: uncultured bacterium; assembly: GCA_964549305.1. GTDB lineage: Bacteria > Schekmanbacteria > GWA2-38-11 > GWA2-38-11 > J061 > J061. The sequence goes on along the minus strand of CAZJVM010000058.1, from coordinate 14,726 downwards.
AAAAATGGTATGTTGTCCACACCTATTCGGGTTATGAAAATAAAGTAAAGATTGCGCTTGATGAGCTTTTAAGGGAATCAAAAGAATCTGATAAACAGGAAGATAAACTTTTTTCCGAGAAAATCGGAGAAATCCTTGTGCCTGCGGAAAATATAACGAGCCTTAAAAAAGGAGTTAAGAAGGTTACGAGCAGAAAATTTTTTCCCGGCTATGTTCTTATAGAAATGGATCTTGGAAATTCGATTGAAGATCCGGCAAGAAAAGAGATATTGCAGATTATAAAAAATATCCCCAAGGTCTCCGGTTTTTTGGGAAGCCAGAACGAACCCTCTCCTCTGACAGGGAAGGAAGTCGAGAGAATCATCGAGCAGAAGGAAACGGGAACTCAGGCGTCTAAGATGAAAAGGAAATTTTCAAAAGGTGATGCGGTCAAAATCGTTGACGGACCTTTTGACGGATTTACGGGACACGTTGAAGAACTCAATCCCGAAAAAGAACGGGCAAAAGTTATGGTAAGCATATTCGGCAGGGCAACACCTGTCGAATTTGATTTTTTGCAGATAGAACGGATCACCTAAGGAGAATGTGTAATGGCTAAAAAAATCAGTGCAATGATAAAACTTCAGATACCCGCGGGGCAGGCTAATCCATCGCCTCCCGTAGGTCCTGCGCTTGGTCAGCACGGAGTCAATATTATGGAGTTTTGCAAGGCTTTCAATGCCAAAACTCAAAAGAATGAACCGGGAATGCTGACACCCGTGGAAATTACCGTGTATCAGGACAGGTCGTTCACTTTTATCACGAAAACACCTCCTGCTTCGGTTTTGCTGAAAAAAGCCGCAGGAATTGCCAAAGGGTCCGGCGACCCTCTAAAAGAGAAGGTTGCCCGTGTAACAAGGGCTCAGGTTGAGGAAATTGCCAAGGTTAAAATGCCTGACCTGAATGCAAATGACGTAGATGCCGCAGTCAAGATAATAGAAGGCACGGCAAGAAGTATGGGTATTCAGGTTAGCGGATAGTATTTTAAATTATAAGGAGCATGTGAAGTTATGGCGGCCACAGGCAAAAAATACAAAGAAGCGGTAAGCAAAGTTGATGAGGCAAAACTTTATGAAATCGGCGAAGCTATTTCCATGGTAAAGGAAAGTGCCTTTTGTAAATTCGATGAAAGCCTTGATGTGGCGATAAATCTGGGAGTAAATCCCAAGCACGCCGACCAAATGGTAAGGGGCACGGTGCTTCTTCCCAACGGTACGGGCAAATCGGTTAAGATCCTTGTGTTTGCCAAAGGCGAGAAGGAAATCGAAGCAAAAGAAGCAGGTGCTGATTTTGTAGGTAATGATGATTTTGTCAAGAAAATCCAATCAGGTTGGATGGAGTTTGATAAGGCGGTTGCAACGCCTGATATGATGAGCACTGTGGGAAGACTCGGGAAAGTTCTCGGTCCCAGAGGTTTGATGCCGAATCCGAAGTCAGGCACCGTCACCAATGATGTTGCCAAGGCGATAGGAGACCTTAAAAAAGGACAGGTGGAGTTTAAGGTTGAAAAAGCCGGAATAATCCACTGTACATTCGGAAAGGTTTCGTTTTCGGTGGAAAAGCTTGTTGAAAACTTCTATTCCCTCCTTGGGGCAATCGTCAAGCAGAAACCTGCCGCAAGCAAGGGAAAATATGTAAAGAAAATAACTTTGTCATCTACGATGGGTGCCGGTGTCAAAATTGATATCAATCAGGCGCTTGACACTATTAAATAGAAGAGGTTTTGGCCGGAAGGAGGTGTAGGTTTTGAAAAGAGAAAATAAAGAAAAAGTGGTAGCCGAACTTAAAGAGAAGTTTGAATCTTCACAATTGGGGATTATTGCGGATTACAGCGGGCTTAACGTTAAGCAGGTTACGGAATTAAGAAAGCAGATTAAAGAAACCGGCAGTGAGATGAAAGTCATAAAAAACACGCTTGCCGCAATTGCTTCAAAGGGAACGGGTTTTGAAAAACTAGATGACCATTTACAGGGGCCTGTTAGTTTCACTTTTTGTTATGATGACCCCGTTGCTCCGGCTAAAGTATTGGTGGATTTTTCGGCCAATAATCCTGCACTTGAGATTAAAGGCGGCATTTGGGACAGCAATGTGATTTCAATAGATGAGATTAAAAAGCTTTCCAAGGTTCCGCCCAGAGAAGTTCTTCTTTCGAAGATGCTATCTTCAATGAAAGCGCCTGTTTCGAAGACAGTTAATGTCCTTGGAGGCGTGCTGATTAAGTTTATGAATGTGCTGAAAGCAATAGAAGAAAATAAAAAATAAACACTTAAGATTATTTAAAAGGAGAGGTTAAAATGGCTGAAGAAACAAATATTTCAAAGGAATCGGTGATTAAATTCATTGAGGAAATGACAGTTCTTGAATTGTCGGAATTTGTAAAGGAGTTGGAAGAAAAATTCGGTGTGACGGCGGCAGCGGCAATGCCCGTAGGCGCAGTTGCGGCAGCAGGCGGCGGCGAAGCGGCAGCAGAAGAAAAAACGGAATTTATTGCCACGCTTAAATCTGTTGGTGACAAAAAAATTCAGGTAATCAAGGAAGTGAGAGCTATTACGGGACTTGGACTCAAAGAAGCGAAAGACCTTGTTGACGGTGCGCCTAATCCCATTAAGGAAGGAATCCCCAAAGAAGAGGCAGAAGAAATCAAGAAAAAAGTTGAAGCTGTGGGCGCAGAGGTAGAGATATCATAATCTCATTATCTGAGTTTTGCGGTTTTGTCAGCAGATTGAGATTTAAGACTTTTTTTTGAGGAGTCGCTATGAAAAGCGAGGGTCTGCCCCGAGTTTTAAGGAAAGATTTTTCGAAACTATACAAGGTGATGGAAGTACCTTCACTTATTGATTTGCAAAGACTATCCTTCGAGGATTTTCTGCAAATTGACTATCTTCCCGAAAGCAGAAACGAGACTATAGGCCTTGAGAAGGTTTTCAGGGAAGTATTCCCCATAAAGGATTATACGGAAAAGATTTCCCTTGAATTCGTAAGCTACGAGCTTGGACAATGGGAGTGCAAGTGCGGAGCTATGAAGGGAATTCATTCCAGGTATGAATGGGAGTGCAAAAGCTGTAAAGCGAGCGGAATTTCCGAGTTAAAAAAATTTAAATGTCCTGAATGCAAGAAGCCTCTTTTTTACAAGAAGTGTCCTGATTGTAATTCAAGAGTTACTTTGAAACCGAAATACACCGTTCCTGAGAGTTTGAGCAAAGGAAAGACTTTTGCAATTCCACTGAAGGTTAAAATCCAGCTCATTATGTATGATATTGATCCTGAGGATGCGGCAAAAAAAACTATCAGGGATATAAAAGAGCAGGAAGTGTATCTCGGCGAATTCCCTTTGATGTCGGATATTCGTGAAAATGACAAAGGGAAGATTCGTCTTGGCGACAAAGGCACGTTTATTATTAACGGCACTGAAAGGGTTATCGTAAGTCAGATGCATCGTTCGCCGGGTGCCTTTTTTACTCACGACGAGGGGAAAGTCCACGCAAGCGGAATGGTGCTTTTTTCCTGCAGGATTATTCCCTACAGAGGTTCCTGGCTCGATTTTGAGTTTGACTACAAAGACATTCTTCACGTAAAAATAGACAAGAAAAGAAAACTTCCCGCGACTGTTTTTCTTAAAGCTCTTGGATATTCTTCTGAGGAAATTCTCAAAGAATTCTACCAGTTTGACACCTACAAAATTGACCATGAGAACAAGACTTTTTTGAAAAAAGTTCAAAAATCCATTATCGGCTCAAAAGCATCGGTGGAAATCAAGGCACCGGGAAAGAAAGCGATTGTCGCAAAAGAAAATAAGAAGATCTCAAAAAGAATTTATCAGGAACTCAAAGACCTCGGAATAAAAGAGTTTCAGGTAAAAAGGGAGGGTCTTTACAACCAGCATCTTGCAAAGGATATAATTAACAGGGAAACAGGCGAGGTTATAGCCGAATGCAATCAGGAAATAACTGAAGAGGTGCTTGAGAAGTTTATAGAAGCCAAAATAAAATCATTTGAGACTATTACCGGATTGGAATCCTATAATGATATTGCAATGAGCAAAACGCTTGGTGTTGATCTCCTGCATACCCCGCAGGAAGCTCAGGAAGAAATCTACAAGCGCCTCAGGCCGGGAGATCCGCCGACTGAAGAGACTGCGAAAAACTTTTTTGAATCACTCTTTTTCGATGCAAAGCGGTATGACCTCTCGAAAGTTGGTCGCATGAAACTTAACAACAAGCTTGACCTGGATGTTCCAATCGAGACAAGCACACTCACGAAAGAGGATGTACTTGCTGTCGTAAGGCACCTTCTCGAGCTCAAAAACGGAATAGGCTCCATAGATGATATTGACCATCTTGGAAACAGAAGAGTGCGCACCGTAGGCGAGCTTTTGGAGAATCAGTTCAGAATGGGGCTTGTAAGGCTGGAACGGGCAATAAGAGAAAGAATGAGAATGAATCTGCAGGACGCGGAAACTCTTATGCCCACTGACCTTATCAACTCAAAACCTGTTACGTCGGTAATTAAGGAATTTTTCGGTTCAAGCCAGCTTTCTCAGTTTATGGACCAGACAAATCCTCTTTCGGAACTTACTCATAAGCGTAGACTTTCCGCTCTGGGTCCCGGCGGTCTGACGCGTGAAAGGGCTGGTTTTGATGTCAGAGACGTTCAGCCCAGCCATTACGGGCGCATATGTCCGGTGGAAACGCCGGAAGGTCCCAATATCGGTCTGATTGCGTCGTTGAGCACTTACGCGCGCGTAAATGAATTCGGTTTCATAGAAACCCCCTACAGAAAGGTAGTAAAGGGAAAGGTGACATCCACCGTTGAGTATCTTCCCGCGGACATTGAAGACAAGTATGTAATAGCCCAGGCAAACGCACCAATAAAAGAAAACGGCGAATTCGAAAGTGACCGTATAAGGTCGAGAAAAGAGGGAGACTTCATTCTCGCGTCACCTGAACAGATTGATTATATGGATGTGTCTCCGAAACAGCTCGTTAGTGTTGCAAGCTCTATGATTCCTTTTCTCGAACACGATGACGCAAACCGAGCTCTTATGGGTTCCAACATGCAGAGACAGAGTGTGCCCCTTGTAAAACCGGGCGCGCCCATTGTGGGAACCGGAATGGAAGCCATTGTGGCGAAGGAATGCGGCGCAGTTGTCGTTGCTCGCCATTCGGGAATTGTGGAAAGTGTTTCCGGTTCAAGAATAGTAATAAGAATTTCCGAAGAAAACGGGGAAAGATTATCTCTTGACTCAAATGTTGATATATACACCCTGAGAAAATTTGAACGGTCAAATCAGAATACCACGATTAATCAGAAGCCAATCGTAAAAAAGGGCCAGTATGTGAAAAAGGGCGATGTTGTTGCCGACGGTCCCTCAACTGACAGGGGAGACCTTGCCCTTGGAAATAATGTACTTGTGGCGTTTATGCCGTGGCAGGGTTATAACTTTGAAGATTCGATACTTATCAGCGAAAAAGTCGTGAAGGATGATCTTTTCACTTCAATCCATATCGAAAGATTTGAGCTTGAAGCAAGGGATACAAAATTCGGCGCCGAAGAGGTAACAAGAGATATTCCCAATATCGGTGAAGGTGCTCTTAACAATCTTGATGAAAGCGGAATTGTTTACATAGGCGCAAAGGTGAAAGCGGGAGATATCCTCGTGGGCAAGATTACTCCGAAGGGTGAATCTCAGCTTTCTCCCGAGGAAAAACTTCTCAGGGCAATCTTTGGCGAAAAAGCGAGGGATGTGAAAGATACCTCTCTTAAAATGCCTCCGGGTGCGTCGGGAATTGTGACGGATGTAAAGGTTTTTTCAAGGCGCGGCGTGGATAAGGATGAAAGAAGCAAGCTTATCGAAGATGAGGAAATCAATAAGATTGAAAAAGATTTTGAGGATGAAAAAAGGATTATTAAAGAAGATAACAACAGAAAGATATTTAAACTTCTCATCGACTGCGTTGTAAAAGAGAAGGTGACAAGCACGGGAAGTAGAGGAGTTATTTTTGAAAAGGGGGATAAAGTTACTCCCGGAAACCTGAGAAAAATCAGTCCGGAAAATTATTCTTCCATAAAAATTAAAGAATCTGATGTGAGAAAAAAGATTGAAGCAATCGAGGAAGACGCAAAGGACCAGATCGAGATTCTCAAAACCATAAGGGATAAAAGAATATCAAGACTTCAAAGGGGAGATGAACTTCCTCCGGGCGTAATCAAGCTTGTGAGGGTTTATGTGGCTATAGAAAGGAAGCTTTCCGTTGGCGATAAGATGGCGGGAAGACATGGAAACAAAGGTGTTGTGTCAAGGATTGTTCCGGAAGAAGATATGCCCTATCTTCCTGACGGCACGCCGGTTGATATAGTGTTGAATCCTTTGGGTGTTCCTTCCCGTATGAACCTGGGACAGATACTTGAAACCCATCTCGGTTGGGCCGCAAAAAAACTCGGAGAACAGATTCAGAAAATCGTAGATGAAGCATCCATAAAACAGATTAAAAAAAATATCGATGACTGCAAGGGATGGGAACTTGCCGAAGACCTTATGATAGGAACGACCGATATGGTTCTTCAGAAAAAGGATGAAGTCCTCACCGAAGATACCATTATGCAGGCAAAGTCTCTCGGACTGGATGAAGCGTTTGTCAAGGATTATCCCGTGATTCGCGAGCAGATTAAATCGTTGTTCAATAACCGGGATATCTCAAAGTATATCGATTCTCTTACATCGAAAGAGCTCAAAGATTATGTCTTCGAGCTCGAAGGTGGAATACCAATGTCGACACCGGTTTTCGACGGAGCGCATATTGAGGATATCGAAAGACTTCTCGGAGAAGCGGGTCTTCCTGTTTCAGGGAAACACCGGCTATATGACGGAAAAACTGGAGAATCTTTTGCTCAGGAAGTAACCGTTGGATATATATACATGAACAAACTGCACCATCTGGTTGACGATAAACTCCATGCCCGTTCAATAGGTCCTTACTCTCTTGTTACGCAACAGCCTCTTGGCGGAAAATCGCAGTTTGGAGGTCAAAGACTGGGAGAAATGGAAGTATGGGCATTGGAAGCTTACGGTGCCGCTAATATACTGCAGGAAATGCTCACAGTTAAATCAGACGATATTTCCGGCAGGACTTCAATGTATGAGGCAATAGTAAGGGGCGTGAATCCTCCTGCACCGGGATTGCCCGAGTCTTTCAACGTTCTTGTAAAAGAACTGCAGAGTCTTGGTCTGGATGTTGAACTGATTCAGAACGATTAAAATTTTAAATAAGGAGAAAATGCCTTGAGTGATTTTATTTCTCATTTTAACGAGGCAAAGGACCCGGTTAAATTTAATTCCATAAAGATATCGCTGGCATCTCCTGAAAAGATCAGGTCATGGTCTTACGGAGAAGTGACAAAACCGGAAACCATCAATTACAGGACATTCAAGCCTGAGCGCGACGGTTTGTTTTGTGCCAAGATATTCGGCCCCACAAAAGACTGGGAATGTAACTGCGGCAAGTACAAGAGAATGAAGCACAGGGGTATTACCTGCGAAAAGTGCGGTGTCGAGGTAATTCAGGCAAAGGTGCGCAGAGAAAGAATGGGGCATATCGAACTTGCTTCACCGGTAGCCCATACATGGTTTTTCAAGGGAATACCGAGTCGCATAGGCGGTCTTTTGAATATGTCATTGCGCAACCTTGAGAAGATTCTCTATTTTGAACAGTTTGTTATCGTCAACAGAGGCGAGGAGGAAAACAGCAAGAAAGTACCCAACCCCTTCAAAGATTACGAGCTTCTCACCGAAGAGCGTTACAATCTCATAATGGAGGGTAGATGGATTAATGACGCAGGACTTGAAGTTTGTCAGGAATGTGGATTTGAAATGCAGATAACCGGACCTTATATCGAGGAGCATTTAAAAGAGCACGGTTTGACCGTTGAGGAGTACAGACAGCAATATTATGAGCCTCCGCAAAATTTCGCTGCAGGCATAGGAGCTGAATCGATAAAAAAGATGCTCATTGACCTGGACCTTGAAGAGCTTTCAAAGGAGCTTCGTGTCAATTTAAAAACGGTTAAATCCGTTCAGACAAAGCGCAATCTTCTAAAGCGCCTTAAAATCGTAGAGGCGTTAAGAAAATCCGGAAATCACCCCGAATGGATGATTCTCGAGGTTATTCCCGTAATTCCGCCCGATCTCAGGCCTTTAGTGCCTCTTCAGGGTGGAAGATTTGCCACTTCGGACCTCAATGACCTGTACAGAAGGGTTATCAACAGAAATAACCGTCTTAAAAGACTAAGAGAACTGGAAGCGCCTGAAGTTATAATAAGAAACGAGAAAAGAATGCTTCAGGAAGCTGTGGACGCCCTCTTTGACAACAGCAAGCGCGGTCGCGCGCTGAAAGGCCAGAATAAGAGGCCTTTGAAATCCCTCAGCGATATGCTCAAGGGAAAACAGGGAAGATTCAGGCAGAATCTTCTCGGAAAACGCGTGGATTACTCCGCGAGGTCGGTTATTGTCGTGGGTCCCAATCTGAAGCTTAACCAGTGCGGTATTCCAAAAATGATGGCGCTGGAATTATTCAAGCCTTTTATTTATCACAAGCTTGAGAAAAAAGGGCTTGTGCAAAACATAAAAAATGCGAAGAAAAAGGTCGAAAAGCTCAGCGCCGAAGTGTGGGATATACTCGATGAGGTTATAAAGGAGCATCCTGTGCTTTTAAACAGAGCTCCGACGCTTCACAGACTCGGAATTCAGGCATTTGAACCTGTCCTTACGGAAAGCAAAGCAATAAGTGTACATCCTCTTGTGTGCGCGGCGTACAATGCTGACTTTGATGGTGACCAGATGGCTGTGCACCTTCCCCTTTCAAATGAAGCGCAACTGGAAGCAAGGGTGTTGATGATGTCATCCAACAATATTCTCTCACCGGCAAACGGAAGTCCTATTATGGTGCCGAGTCAGGATATGGTGCTCGGGCTTTATTATATGACAAAGGAGAAAAAAGGCGCCAAAGGCGAGGGAATGATTTTTTCCTCCATTGATGAGATGAAATACGCCTATGATCTCGGAGAAGTTGATATTCACGCTTTAGTGAAAACAAGATTTAACGGACAAATATTGTCGTCTGTCGTGGGAAGATTTTTTTTGCTGGAGATTATTCCCACCGAAATTTCCTTTGAGTATGTTGACAGGGAGATGAAGAAGAAGAACATTGTGGCGCTTATTGAAAAATGCTTCAGAACCGTGGGAACGAGAAGAACGGTTGTTGTTCTCGATAAACTGAAAGAGCTCGGGTTTTCCTTTGCAACAAAAGCGGGAATATCCTTTTCGATTGCCGACCTGAAGATACCTGCTGAAAAAAAGAAGCTTCTCGACAGCGCCATAAGCGATGTCATCAATATAGATAAGGAGTACAGAGAAGGTATTATCACCGCAGGAGAAAGATATAACAAAGTCGTCGATACATGGTCACAGACAACAGACCGTGTTGCAGATGAACTTTTAAGGGAACTTCAGGAAGAAGACAGGAGTATGAGGTTAGGCGAGAAAACTTCCGAGGCACAATTCAACCCTGTTTTTATGATGCTCGACTCGGGTGCCCGTGGAAGCGCAAACCAGATTCGCCAGCTTGCCGGAATGAGAGGATTGATGGCAAAACCCTCCGGAGAAATTATCGAAACCCCTATCCAATCAAACTTTAAGGAAGGGTTGTCGGTTCTCGAGTACTTTATCTCGACTCACGGAGCGCGAAAAGGTCTTGCAGATACAGCTTTAAAAACGGCAAATTCCGGATATCTTACAAGAAGACTCGTAGATGTTTCCCAGGACCTTGTTGTAAACGAATATGACTGCGGCACCATTGACGGTATTGAAGTGGAACCTTTAATGGAAGGCGGTGAGATAATCGAACCGTTGGCAGACAGAATTCTCGGAAGGACTTCCCTTGACGAGATCAAAGATCCCACAACGGGCGAAGTCATAGTCAAAGCCAATGATGAAATCAATGAAGATATTGTCGAACTTATTGAAGATGCCGGTATTGACAATGTAAAAATAAGATCTGTTCTTACCTGCGATTCAAAGAACGGATCCTGCATAAAATGTTACGGAAGAAATCTTGCCACCGGAAAAACCATCAAGATAGGAGACCCTATCGGCATTATCGCGGCACAGTCAATAGGTGAACCGGGGACTCAGCTTACTATGAGAACATTCCATATCGGAGGCGCGGTAAGCGGGGCAAGCACTCTTTCAAGCAGAAAAGCGAAGAATCCCGGAACTGTCAAATATAAAGGTATTCGCACATATGAAAACAGAGCGGGGAATCTTGTCGTAGTAAGCAGGAAGGGGTTAGTAATAGTTGATGAAGGAAATAACAGGATAAGAAATTATCCCGTTGAGTACGGTGCGCAGATGAAGGTGAAGGAAAAAGAAACCGTTGAATCCGGACAGGATCTTTTTGAATGGGATCCCCATAACAAAGTCATTATTTCCGAGAAAAACGGAATCATTAAATTCGGAGATATTATTGACGGACAGACAATCAAGCAAGAGGTTGACGAGATTACTGCTCATACCATGCGCGTAGTCGTTGACTACAAGGATTCGTCTATGGAACCGCGAATCTCTATTAAGGACGCAAGTAATAAGACCGCTGCGCGATATCAGCTTCCCACAGGAGCGTATATTGAAGTTGACGAAGGAGAGGAAATAAGAAACGGTGACATAATTGCCAAGATTCCCAGAGAAACGACCAAGACCAAGGATATGACGGTAGGTCTCCCGAGAGTTGATGAGCTTTTTGAAGCAAGAAAACCGAAAGAACAAGCCATAATCAGCGAAATAGACGGAGTGGTGGAACTTCCGCGCGAACCCCTATCCAAAGCTAAAGCTAAGGCGGGACAAAGGCGTGTAGTTGTAAAGCCCGACAAGGGAAAGGTAAAGGAATATCTCATCCCCCGTGGAAAGCATATTCTTGTCCAGGAAGGCGAATTCATAAAAGCCGGAGAATCCCTTGTTGACGGGTTGCCCAATCCACACGACATTCTTAAAGTGCAGGGACCCAATGAGCTGCAGAAATTTCTTGTGGCGCAGGTACAGGAAGTCTATCGCCTCCAGGGTGTGAGCATAAATGACAAACATATTGAAACAATGGTGCGGCAGATGCTCAAGAAGGTAAAAATCAAGGATGCCGGCGACACCGGGTATATTGTGGGACAGCAGGAAGATAAAAGGGAAGTGGAAAAAGTCAACAAAGAGGTAAGAAGCAATAAAGGTAAACCGGCTGAATGGGAACCTGTGCTTCTGGGCATTACCAAAGCGGCTCTTTCCACGACAAGCTTTGTTTCCGCCGCGTCATTTCAGGAAACCACAAGAATTCTCACGGAGGCGGCACTTAACGGCAAGATTGATACGCTTCAGGGACTTAAAGAAAACGTCATTATGGGCAAGCTTATTCCAGCTGGAACGGGGCTTGATGATTACAGAAAATTAAAAATGGGTTTAGATGAAGAAATTGCTTGACAAAGAGGCATTTGATAGCTAAAGATTGCCATCTTTCAATCAATTTTTTGAGGTTTGACTCTTAACTATAACTTAAAGAACATTCACGGGAGTGGTTTAGTATGCCAACTTTGAACCAACTTATTAGAAAAGGCAGGAAGAAGATAAAAGAAAAGTCGGATTCACCGGCACTTTCAAATTGTCCTCAGCGAAGAGGAGTTTGCCTGAGGGTTTATACGACTACCCCTAAAAAGCCTAATTCGGCTTTGAGAAAGGTTGCAAGGGTCAGATTGACTAACAGCTATGAAGTAACCTGTTATATTCCCGGTGAGGGACACAACCTTCAGGAACATTCGATTGTTCTTATCAGAGGCGGAAGAATAAAGGATCTGCCCGGAGTAAGATATCATGTTGTCCGTGGTTGCCTTGACACTGCGGGGGTTTCAAACAGGAAAAAGGCAAGGTCAAAGTACGGAGTGAAGAGAGAATCAAAATAAGCTAACCTTTGAAGAAAAAAGATCAGGGTATCCACTAATGCCAAGAAAAAAATTTATTAAAAAGAGAGAAATACAGCCGGACCTTAAATTCGGAAGCGTGCTTGTGAGTCGTTTTATAAATAACCTAATGCTCGATGGCAAGAAAAGTACTACGGAAAGAATTTTCTACGGCGCGATTAAAACCATAGAAGAAAAGACGAAAAGCGATGATGCCATATCGATTTTTTACAAGGCCATAGAAAATATCAAACCTTCCCTTGAAGTTAAATCCAGAAGGGTTGGAGGCGCAACTTATCAAATTCCCATAGAAGTTCCGCCAGATAGAAAAATCTCTTTGAGCATAAGATGGCTGATCAACGCTTCTGCAGCGAGAAAAGAAAAAAGTATGAAGGAAAAACTGGCATCGGAAATTATCGATGCTGCTAATAATATAGGTACTGCAATTAAGAAAAAGCAGGATACTCATAAGATGGCGGAAGCTAACAAAGCTTTTGCCCATTACAGGTGGTAAAATACTAATGGCCAGACTAGTACCTTTGGAAAAAATCCGGAATATCGGCATAATGGCTCATATTGATGCCGGTAAGACCACAACGACTGAAAGAGTCCTTTATTATACGGGAATTCTTTACAGGATGGGTGAGGTACACGACGGCGCGGCGACAATGGACTGGATGGAGCAGGAACAGGAACGGGGAATAACGATAACATCCGCGGCGACAACCTGTTTTTGGAGAGACCACAGAGTCAACATCATAGATACGCCGGGCCATGTGGATTTTACCGTCGAAGTTGAAAGGTCGCTAAGGGTGCTGGACGGAGTTGTGGCTGTTTTTTGCGCAGTGGGAGGTGTTGAACCTCAGTCGGAAACCGTATGGAGACAGGCTGACAAGTACAGAGTGCCGCGAATAGCGTTTGTGAACAAAATGGACCGCAGTGGAGCGGACCTTTTCAGATGTCTCAAAATGATAAAAGAGCGCCTCAAGTCAAAACCCCTTCTTCTTCAGTATCCCATAGGAAGCGAAGAAAATTTTAAAGGTGTTTTTGACCTGATAACAATGAAATCTCTTTCTTTTCCTGAAGATAATCTCGGTATTGAAGTTGAATCTTCTGATGATATTCCTGCGGGGATTGAGGAAGGCGTAGCACAAGCAAGGGAAAAACTAATAGAAATACTCGGTGAATATGATGATGTCATTATGGAGAGATATATTGAAGGCACTGAACCCACGGTAAAGGAACTAAAAGATGCAGTAAGAAAACTTACAGTTGAAAATAAGATAACGCCTGTTTTATGTGGTTCGGCTTTCAAGAATAAAGGAGTACAACCCCTTCTTGACGCTGTAGTCGAATACCTTCCTTCACCTGTTGATGTTCCTCCCTTTGAGTCAATACCGGTTAAAGGGAAAGACGCGGTGGAGATATTCGCTGATGATAACAAACCTTTTACTGCCCTCGCGTTTAAAATTATGACGGACCCCTTTGTGGGACAGCTCACATTTTTCCGGGTTTATTCGGGGCATATCGGTTCGGGGTCTCAGATACTGAATTCATCGAACGGGAAAAAAGAAAGAATAGGGCGTCTTCTGAAAATGCACGCTAACAAGAGGGAAGAGATAAAAGAAGTCTATGCCGGCGATATTGTTGCCGCTGTGGGACTGAAAAATACCTTTACGGGCGATACTCTTTGCGACCCTGGAAAACCGGTAATACTTGAATCCATTGTTTTTCCCGAGCCCGTTATATCTGTTGCAATTGAACCGAAAACAAAAGCCGATGAAGAAAAACTTGGGTTGTCGCTTACAAAACTTATGCAGGAAGACCCTTCATTCAAAGTTTCAAAAAACGAAGAAACGGGACAGACGCTGATTTCCGGTATGGGAGAGCTTCATCTGGAGATTATTACAGACAGACTGTTAAGAGAATTTAATGTAGGCGCGAATGTGGGTAAACCGAACGTTTCATATAAGGAAACAATCAGGAAAGCCTGCGAGGGCGAGGCGAAGTATGTGCGCCAAAGCGGAGGCAGGGGACAATACGGACATGTCAAGATTCGTCTTGAACCGCTTAAGTCGGGTTCCGGTTTTGTTTTCGAAAATGCAATAGTAGGCGGATCGATTCCAAAGGAATATATTCCCGCGGTAAATTCCGGATTGAAGGAATCGATGGAATGCGGTATTTTGGCGGGGTATCCGGTTATAGATATTCAGGCAACTCTCCTGGACGGTTCATATCATGAAGTTGACTCGTCGGAAATGTCATTTAAGATTGCCGCGTCAATGGCTTTTAAAGAGGTATTCAACAAGTGTAAGCCCGCTTTGCTTGAACCGGTAATGTCAGTTGAAGTTGTTCTTCCCGACGAATACGTGGGTGACGTAATAGGCGATCTTAATTCGCGCAGGGGAGAAATTCTCGGAATGGAACCACGGGCGGGTTCGCAGGTTATAAACGCAAAAGTCCCTCTTTCAGAGATGTTCGGCTATGCAACGACATTGAGGTCAAAGACTCAGGGGCGAGCTACTTATTCGATGCAATTTTCCTTTTACAAAGAAGTTCCCCAGAATATTTCGGAAAGCATTGTTTCAAAGGTAAGCGGTTTGCAAAAGGCAATATAGGTATTTTAAATAAAAAAATTATAAATAACTTTATGGAGGACTAAGAGATGGGGAAAGAGAAATTTGATCGATCGAAGCCTCATG
>CAZJVM010000057.1:0-16184 GCA_964549305.1 uncultured bacterium | reverse complement strand
CCCTTCCCGAGGCATTTTTTTGGATGACAAAATTGGCATGGTCCTGCCCCGAAAGCTGATGTGACAGCGCCTTTCCCTAAAAGTGACTCAATCTCTTTTTTAAGTTTTCTAAGCAAATAGTCGTGCCATCCCGGTATGCCTGGTCTTCTCACAAATTCTTTTGACTGCATGGCTATGAATATGTCTGCATCATCAAGCTTTTTTCTTATTTCTTCAGGGCGTGTAGAAAACATCGGACATCCCGACATCTTTTCAAGTCCGGGACATGGACCGAAACGAAGACCCGTTTTTTTGAAGTATTCATCAGTATACATAAACATATTCCTGCATAACTCTCTTATCCTCTGGTCGGCGATAACAAGCGCCGATGGCATCCATCCTACTTTACCAACATACCTGCCACGTCTCTTGTCAAGTGAGCGGACAAATCCTGCAGAAATCATTTCATTTAATCCATTTTTCCCTGCAAGCATCTTTTCTTTTTTGCGGTAAAGGGATGCTTTTTCCCCCTTTGAGGAATATTTTCTGTGGATATCAGTATCCTGCACTATGCAGTCATGAATTGCTTCTATTCCATAGGTTACGCGCGGTGTTTTTTTCATTTTTTTACTTTTATCTTAAACTGTTTTGATGCCGTGTTTGTGCCGTTGCTCTTGTCTACCGCTTCAACGGTAAAGAGATATTTCTTTCCCTTTGCTTTTGATTTCGGCTTGCCTGTAATTGTGCCGTTCTTTTTAAGTTTGAGTCCTTTGGGCAGTTTTTTCTTAACCAGTTTCCACGAATACTTTCCCGACCCTCCCGACGCTTTAAGCTTTGCCTTGTATTTCCTTTTGACCTTCGCCTTTTTAAGTTTTGTGGTAACAATGGAAATATTACTGCTTTCAAATGTCGCGGATATTGTGTGGTCTGAAAGTACAGACGAATACTTATATGTTTCTGCCGCAGTTACTTCCTCACCGTCAACAAAAAGCGAAGAGACATAATAATTATCATCAGGAGAAATCGTATATGAGTGCATTGAATTATGACCTACTTTTATTGCGCCCGAAGGATATATTGCGCCGTTTGCCCCTGCTGTGGAAGTAATCGTAAGCAAGTTATCATATTTATTTGCCTCCACCGCGTCGGGAATTCCATATCCCAAACCTGAGGTAATGCTTGTTGAATCGGCATTGCTTGAAGTGTTTATTATTGCTTCGCGAATCGCCGAATAAGACCAATCCGGGTGCGATTCCAGAAGAAGCGCCGAAAGTCCGGATACAATGGGCGTGGCAAAAGAAGTCCCATTGCTGTATTTAAAACTGTTTGAACCTGAGGGGTCGGCAGTATAGACTGCTGCTCCCATTGCAACCACATCGGGTTTAACTCTGCCGTCATCTGTGTCTGTATTTGCGCCTCCGTAGACAACTCCGTTCGATGTTACTCCGCCCACAGCAATAAGATATTTTCCGTCTGCAGGCGCTTTTAGACCTGAATTGCCCACTGCATTTACCACAAGCATTCCCTTTTCTGCCGCAATATTCGCAGCTTTTGTGACAATTGCCGCCTCGCCATCGAGTTTATTTTCATATGACGAAGGCGAATCGGAAAAACCATCGAAATACGCAAGAGACGAACTTACAATATCAGCACCGTTGTCATATGCCCATTCAATCGCTTCAAGCCAGTAATCCTCTTCAATATGAGTTTCAGTTGCATTAATCTCGGTCTTTGCAAGTAGAAAATCCGCGCCGTATGCCGAACCGATAACTTCTCCTTCCTTATAACCACCTACAACGGATAACACCTCAGTGCCGTGCACTTCCTGGTCGTAAATTCCTGTAGGGTCTCCTGATTCATTTGCAGTTTCATTGTCATCATTTATAAAATCTCTTTCTGCCAGAACCGTTGTGCTTACTATGGATTCGTGGTCATTGCTGAATCCCGTATCGATAACACAAATCGTAACATCCTTCCCCGTATATCCACCAGGGTCGTGTAGAGCGGGAATATTAACCTGCGTTAATTGAGTGTCAGAAAACCCGTAATCAAGAGTGGTTTGGACTGAACTGATACTTAATCGGGAATTATCCGGCAAGGGGATTTCACTTTTACGGTATGAAGGATTTGTGGCGTCATCTGAAAGAGATTCGATAACTTTAACTTTTTTTACAAACTTCAGCGAGCGGATTTGTTTAATAACTTCAGAGCGCGCTTCAACGCTTATGCCGTTTAACCATTTTGTTACTGCTCTTTTTTCTGCTCCGAGTTTTACTACTTTATCGATATATCTTTGCCTTACGGGCATATCGCGAAAATCAAAAAGATTTGTTCTCCCAAAATGTCCTTTTTTCGCAGACCTCTTTCTTATGAAGTCCTTTCTTGACTTTTTAATGTCAGTGTCTGACACATCTCCCTTATCCTTAAAAAAAACCCACGCAATTACTTTTTCACTTTGATTCCCTGCCGATGCGATTGCTTCCCTGAATATGAGTGGACAAACGAATAATGTTGAAATTATCAAAATCAGGAGAGCGCGAAGACTTTTACTTGAAATGCCTGATTGTTTATTCATATTCTTTTTAATAATAATAAAAGGATAAAATATCAATCAAATACTTAAGAATTTACTCCGGTAAAAGACTGCGGAATTTGAAAAAGATATGAATAATAAAACTTATTTAAGCCGGGTTATTTAAGTTCATCTAACCATCCGGCAACTTTATTGATTTTCTTCTTAAAAAATCTGCCTACATTTTCAGGATTCTTCGCCTGGTGGTATTTAAGATAAATATATCCGTCCATTATACCAACAATTTCTATTTTCCCGCTCTTATGAGACATTACATATTTAAACCGCTTACTGTATCCATCAAGAAGAGATGTAGCTTTATTTACAATCTCGCATCCGCGGTAAAGAGGAACCTGAAAATTGCGTTTTACCGTTTTTACAGGGCGGCACTGAAAAAGATAATAAGGAATAATACCTATCTCAATCAGTTTGGTGTTGAGGTCTGCAAGTATTTCCGGATTATCGTTGACACCTTTAAGAAGGACTGAGTGATTACTTGTAATAACTGATGCTCTTCTCAGCAATTCTATTGCTTTCGCTGACTTATCAGTAATTTCCCTTGGATGATTAAAGTGGGCAGTTACATATATTTTTTTATATTTTGTGGATGCTGTCCTCAAAACGTGCAATAATTCCCTGTCTTTCAGTATTCTTTCGGGAAAAACAACGGGGACTCTTGTGCCAATGCGGATAAAATCTATATGAGGAATTGCAAGAAGTTTTTCAATAAACTGCCTTATTATTCTTGTTGAAAGGACAAAAGGGTCACCTCCGCTTATAAGTACATTATTTATTTCATTATGCTTTCTGATATATTCTGCCGCATCTGAGAATCTTCTTAAAATCTCGTCAGAAGAAAGTCCGACCATTCGCTTTCTAAAACAATACCTGCAGTAGTTTGCACATTTTGTTGTTGCAAGAATAAGTGCGGTATTTTTATACTTGTGCTGAAGACCCGGCATCATGGTATTGTTTTTTTCACCACTTGTATCGTAAGTGCCAAGCATATTAAGTTCTTTTTCAGATGGAATTGCCATCTTTCTGATAGGATCATCAGGGTCTTTCCCGTTGATAAGCGACATATAATACTTTGTAATGCGCATAGGATGCCGTTTGACAATTTTCTCAAGATTCTTCATCTCTGAAGGAGTCATTTCAATATACTTTGAAAGCTTTGGGACAGAGTCGATGCTCCCTTCAAGCTCTTTTTTCCAGTTAGCTTTCTCCATGATTCAATTCCATAAGGTTGAAAAATCAGGCATTTAAAAGATAATGACACTGCTCTTTTTCAGTATCAGGATAATAAGACAATACATCAAAACTATTTAAGGTTTTAAAGAAGAAAGAAATTTATTGATGCCTCTCATTTAATCAATAATACATTTTATTTTTTTTGTCTATTCAGATTATGGCGTATTTTTTATACTTGAGGAACAAAACCTTAATTGCTAAGATTCTTGACAGCATTCCTTTAAACAGGTTTTTACAAAAGGGGGAGGTATTTATATGAATAAGAGGGAAAAAAGATTTTACCAAAAAAAGAAATTCATCATTCCCGCCATACTTGTAGTTATCCTTGCCTTAGCGATTCCCATTATCTACCACTACCGCACTCCCATAATGGTAAGTTTTATGAGAGAAAAAACGCTTCCCGTAGTTACCGTTTCGGGCAGTTGGGAGGAGATGGGTTATCAGGTGGCATCAAATCCCAAGTTTTCAAAGAATATGCACCGTCTTGCCGGAATGTTTAAAAGCAGTTTCCCTCCCGAAAAGGCATCATCATATTACGAAAAGATTAAACCATTGATGCCTGAAAGTATAATCTCTCAGATGAAAGGTATGGCAAGAGGGTTATCCGAAGCAAATGAAATTTCTTTTGATGAGGCGTGGGATGATGTCCTTGTCTGGAATTTTTTTATGGTGGGCACATATCTGAAAGGATGCACGGCATTTGCGGTAAATACGGGAAATGATTTATATCTTGCCCATAACACCGACCTTCCCTATCTATATGGGTTTGGCGGAGCAATTATAATTTTCAATCCTTCCGAAAACAACGGATACAAATTCGTATCCTACTACCAACCCTCATTCGCAGGCGCGGCATTGGCAGAAAATGAAACAGGACTTGCAGTTGTTTTCAATGCCGCATATCCCACAAAAAGAGATTTTGGTCTTCCGCCTGATATGTTTGTAAGAAAAATAATTGCGGAATGCTCAAGTGTTGAAGAAGTGGTCGATTCATTCAACACTTTTCTCGAAAATGGAGGAAAATTCGCCCATAACGGTTGTATCCTGACGCTTATGGATTTCAAGACAGGCAAAATGGCGCGCATTGAAGTCGCACCTGACAGGATAGAAGTGGAATACGGATGGCAGTCAGATCAAATAAACTATCTCGTCACAACTAATCATTACCGTATGATGCCTAAAAGAAACGGAAAAGACGATTTCAACACAAGCTCATATGCGCGCTTTGAAAGATGCAATATGCTCGTAAAATCACAAAAGGATTTTTCGCAGGATACGATTTTAAAAATTCTTTCAGACCACGACGGACAAGACCACGGCACGGGGCACACGATTTGCAGGCATCAGGATATTAATACAGGAACAATAGACTTCCTTTATTTCGATTCAAACTTCACACTGCATTATATCGAAGGGCATCCCTGTAACTACTGGCACGATAAATCAGTGCTTCGGGAAGTGAAGTGGAAAGAGATTCTCAATAAAGCAGTTTCATAAATAAAAAAAGCGCCTTTCATTTTACTTCTGAAAGGCGCTTCCCTTTAAACTTTATTTACCTAAACTCTACCGAGCATATTTAACATTGTAGCTTTCAGTATTACCATCGTGGCACGCTTTATTATTTGCAGAGCAACTTCCTCCGTTATTGGTTTCAATATAGTTTGTTACACCGGGATTTCTGCCCTCAACAATAAGATGAGGTTCGTTTGCCGCGCCGTGACTGTCGTGACAGGCATAGCAGGGGAAGCCTTCCTTATTTGGATCAACATGTTTAGTATGTTTGTCAAAACGACTATATTCTTGAACGGTATTGCTTGAATTGTCATTTGCGTAGGTGTTATACCTGTGGCAGTTAAAGCATATCTCGTTTGATGACATTGTTCTGGCAGACGAAATCTGCTTATAATCTGCCTTCAAGATGAAGTTGTATGTTGACCCATGAGGTCCTGTAACCGCCGCATTGTTGCTTCCGTGGCAATCCGAGCAATCCATAGTGTCTGTGGGCGCCCATCCGTTTACAAAAGAATTGGCTCTGATATTCGTATTTTTGCCCTGCGCTTCGACGGGATGATATCCGGGATTGTCGCTGTTTAATTTCACTGCAAGGTCAATCTGTCCGGCAGGTTGCGTTGTCCAGGATGAATGACATTTGAAGCACAACTGGTATTGCTCAACAGGCGCGGAATTATCCGATGCAGAGGTGTAAGTGTATGTAGGAATATTGCCTGCGCCGTTATTTGCGATTTTTATTCTGCCAACACCCTTTACAGGGTTAGCAGTCTGCGCCGCATGGGGATTGTGGCAGTCAACGCACTCGGCGTGACGGTTGTTTACGGGCGATGCGGCATACTTCGCGGGGTCTCCCCCTTCGCTTCCAAGATGCCTGTCGCCGTAATCAGGCGCCGGATGCCTGTAAGTTTTTGCAAATTCCGCCTGTATATTTACAGATGAAGGACCGCTTGCGTCGTGGCAGTTATAGCAGAAACCTTCCTGCTCTTCAGCATAGAGAGGAGCAGTTGCCGCAGGTGTGTCAGGAGCAAGAATGTCTTCTTTCTCTGAACCGTGAGCATTGTAATGACAACCTGTTGTGCCGTCTCCGACACAGGTAAGAAAGCCGGAATTCTGATGTGCCGAACCAGTCCACGTAGCAGATATATTCGGAACAGTTATCGTATCCGAGAAAGGCGCTACAACTCCGTTTGCGCCGTCAGTATCGTGACAGCTCAAACAAAACGGTTCCAATGCAACAGGTGTGGAAGGGTTATAAGTAATTACTGCGCCACTATCTACATTTTTTACATCAACTGCGCCTGACTGATGATACAATCCGGCATCATCTGCTTCCGCGTGACATACTCCGCATTCACTTGCAACAATTACACCCTGTTCGTGATGAGATGTTCTGTCAAAATCTCCGCCTGTGCCAGTAATCTGCCTGCGTGCCCCCTGAGTTGAACCGTGACAGGCAGTACAATCGCCTCCGCCTGACGGCATAAAACCAGTGTCGTGTGTATGACAACTTGTACAATCGGTGCCGAGATTATGGTCTTGAGAAGGCGCATTGCCGTCATTTCTGTGATGGTCGGTCGAAGTATGGCACGCCTGACAAATTCCGTTATATGGAGATGTTGCAAATGCAAAGTCGTCCGGGTCTGTCTGAAATATAACAGGAGTTACTGCCGCAGGGATATCTTCCGTCACATCACTTCTTATAAGCTTTAAGTTGTCTGCAGTCTGGGATGTATGGGCATTTGTTGACTGCTCTTTTTCGTGCGGGTTATGGCAGGTTGAACATTCCACTATTTGTGAACCTGCATTCACCACGTGGTTTGCAACATCAGGCATTGTTGAAGCAGGTCCCGTCGGATTATGACAGGTTTTACAAAGTGTTTCCTGCTCAGCGCCTCTTGCAACAAGATTGCCTGCAGATGCATTATGTATCTCATGACAGTCAAGACAATTGACATTGTTGCTCGAATCGTGAGGAGGTGTCTGTGCCTGCAATACTAACGGAAAAGAAATAAACAGCAAAATTACTGCCAATCTAATGAATCGTTTAATCATTTTTTTATCCTTCATTTTATATTTTACCATCATCAAGTTATTTAGAAATGGATATCAAGTCAACGCTGTGATTTTCAGCATTCGCAACAATTGTTTTACCTTTTGAATAAACCATTATGTCGAGAGGAAGGTTCAATCCGTTACCCTCTGTATCATAGTTTCCGTAAGAATTTATGAATTTTCCGTTTTTCCGGTTTAAAATCTGAATATTGTTTGTAAAACTGTCCGAAGCGTGAATTCTTCCTTTGTTATCTATGTCAATGCTCTGAAGTCTTACAAACTGACCATTGTAGCTTGAAGATTTATTCGAAACTTTTTTACCGAAACTCTTGATAAGTTTGCCATTCAATTTAAATATCCTTATTTTTCCTTTTCCCTGATCTGCTACAAAAATTTTACCTTTTTTCCCTGAAGCATTATATTTGATTGAAATATCGGAAGGAAATTCGAGGATTCCGGAACCTATTTTCCTCTGCAGTTTTCCACCTGCATTATATACCTTCACATTATCATCAA
Source organism: uncultured bacterium (assembly GCA_964549305.1). GTDB lineage: Bacteria > Schekmanbacteria > GWA2-38-11 > GWA2-38-11 > J061 > J061. Next base: position 8,302 of record CAZJVM010000057.1, on the reverse strand, counting down.
GACTGTCGGCAACATAAATTTTCCCTGATTTATCGATTGCTATGGCATTGGGCATTAAAATTTTTCCATCACCTATTGATGCAATCTTCTTACCTACGCGGTTATATATTTCTACATTATCTCTGCCATCGTTTCCAACATAGACATTACCCGAATCGTCAACTGCGATTCCGAGCGGTGTTGAAAGTCCACCAAATCTGTCCACAAGGTCAAGCTTGTAATTGTAGATAAAAACTGAATTTGCCCTTGAATCGCTTGTATAAAATTGACCGTCATTCCCCTGACAAAGGCGTGTGGGATAATGAGTCTCGGGAACATTCATCGAATTCTTTGCCAGTACATCATTTTTGAGTATGGTAAAGAAAATTTTGTTAGTATTTTTCTTTGAAAGTTTTAATTCCTGTGATGCAGGTTTAAATGAGAAACCGTCTCTATCGGGGGATACCGTATATATTCCCTGTCCAAGTTTTTCGAACTTTACTTTACCTGATTTTTTTGTAACTCCCTGAATAGATGTTTCTGATGAATTTTCTGACAGATAAACAGGGATGTCCTGAACGGAAATTGCAAAATCGGTCTGAATTTCAACAATGATTTTAAATTTTGCATTTTTCTTCCCTGCATATGCATTATCGGAAGATGATATAAGTAGTAATACTCCCAAAGTAAAAAGAAGAGTATAATATGAAACTGCTTTAATACCTGATATTTTTTTCATATTTCTAAAACCTTTCTTTAAAATATTTCTCTTAAATGTCATAAATACACTGCGAAATTGACATTTTTTTTGTCAGATATTGCAATATCTATGCCAATTGTGAGAATTATCTAAAGACAACTGGAATTTTATTTTAGTCTATATTTCAACATCTTATGCTTATTAAATTTTCCTATTTTGGTTTGATGTTTTTTATGTGCCTATAATATGGTAGAAAAAGTGCGTTATCACACTTAATAACGTGCGTTATCGCACTGAAAAGACTTTCTTTGGATATTTAAGATTTTAAAAAAAACGAGGGAGGAAAAAGCTGATTCAAATCGTGAACCTGCCTCAACAGGTAAAGGCATTGCTTCTAATATTGAAACTATTTTTTTATTTCATCCTTGCCTTCACAGATAGAGAATGCCCCACGAGTCCTTCAATTTCGGCAAACCTGCAGGCATTTTTGGAAAGATAGTTAAAACCTTTCTTCTTGAGATGAAGTATGCTTGTTTTCTTCAGAAAGTTATCCACGGAAAGGTGCGATGAAAACCTTGACGAACCTCCCGTGGGAAGCACGTGATTTGGCCCCGCCACATAATCCCCTACCGGTTCGGGGGTGTAAGCGCCGAGAAAAACAGCTCCCGCATTTCTAACTTTCGAAAGCAATTTGAAAGGATCATTTACCATTAGCTCCAGATGCTCGGGAGCAATTCTGTTTGCAATATCTATTGCCTCATCAATACTTTTAGAGAGAATTATCGCTCCGTATTTTTTGAGAGATTTTTCCGCTATCTTTCTGCGTTCAAAACGGGAGAGTCTTTTCTCCAATGATTTTAAAATATTTTTTGCGACTTTGGATGAAGTTGTTATGCATACAGAAGACGCATTTTCATCATGTTCCGCCTGTGAAATCATATCAGCAGCGATGAAATCGTGGTTTGCCCCACTGTCCGCGACAATGACAACTTCCGTCGGACCCGCAATCATATCGATTCCCACAGTGCCGAAAACCTGTTTCTTTGCCGCTGCAACAAATATATTTCCAGGTCCTACTATAACATCAACGGCAGGCACAGTTTCAGTACCGTATGCCATCGCGCCAATTCCCTGCGCGCCTCCAACCCGGTAAATTTCATCAACGCCGGCAATTTCAGCCGCCGCAATTACAGCGGGATTAATGCCCTCTTTTGAGGGAGGAGTACACATTATTATTTTTTCAACTCCGGCAACCTTCGCGGGGATGGCATTCATCAGCACAGAAGAAGGGTATGCCGCTTTTCCTCCCGGCACATAAAGTCCCGCAACGGAAACAGGTGTAAGCTTTTGTCCCGTAATAATTCCCTCCTTCTCCTCGTAAAGCCATCCTGATTTCAGCTCGCGCATATGAAACCGCCTGATCCTCTCCGCTGCGTTTTTTAAAAGAGTTATTATTTTACGGGATACATTGCTTTCGATATCTTTTCTTTCTTCATTGCTCATCTTAAGCGGAAGGGTTTTCCCGAGAGAAACTTTGTCGAATCTTTTCGTATATTTCACAAGCGCTATGTCGCCGTTCTCTTTTACATCCTTTAAAATCGTCGCAACTTTTTTCTCAATAGCAGGGTCCGCGTCAACGTGCCTTCCGGCAAGCTTTTCAAGAAATTTATCAGATTCACGGGAACCGTTTTTAATTATTTTCAATCTCTGTCTCCATTATCCATTTTTCTATGAGCGGATTAATACCATTTACCCGGCTTAATTTCTACGAATAAATCCTTTTAATCTTTGCTCCGGCTTTTGACAGTTTCTCTTCAATATTCTCATATCCTCTGTCAATATGATAGACCCTTGAGATAACTGTTTCACCCTCTGCTGCAAGGCCTGCAAGAATCAGACTGGCGCTTGCCCTTAAGTCCGTTGCCATCACGGGCGCGCCCTTCAACTCCGCCACTCCCTTTACCACTGCCGTATGACCGTCGACTTTTATCTGTGCGCCCATTCTTATCAGTTCCGCAACATGCATAAACCTGTTTTCAAAAACCGTTTCAGAAATCACGCTCGCGCCTTCGCAAAGAGTCATTAATGCCATAAACTGCGCCTGCATATCCGTAGCAAAACCCGGATAGGGCGCTGTTTTTATATCAGAAGCCAAAATTTGCCCGTTCCCCTTAACATCCAGATAATTATCTCCTTCGATAATCTCGACACCTGTTTCCCGCAATTTATCGATGACCGTCGCGCTATGAGAAGGATTGCACCGCTTCACTATAATATCGCCTCCGGTAATCGCGCCTGCTATGACGAACGTCAATGTTTCTATTCTGTCCGGAATCACATTCCACTCAAAAGGCGACAGCTCTAACTTTCCCGTAATTTTAATTGTTTCAGTCCCTTCGCCTGAGATTCTTGCGCCCATCGCTTTTAAAATACCGCAAAGGTCAACAATTTCCGGCTCCTTTGCCGCATTCTCTATTACCGTTTCGCCCTCTGCAATTGCCGATGCCATCAGGACATTCGCGGTACCCGTTACCGTAACTGTATCAAAAACAATCCTGCATCCTTTAAGCCCCTTTGCAAGGGCATCGATATAGCCATTTTCAAGGTTGATATCCGCGCCAAGCTGTTCCATTGCCCTGATATGAAAATTAACGGGGCGCGCCCCGATTGCGCACCCTCCGGGCAGAGATATCTTCGCCCTGCCGTATCTTGAAACAAGAGGACCCAACACAAGCACTGAAGCGCGCATTGTCCTGACCAGATCATAAGGCGCTTCAAAACAGTTAACCGAAGAGGTGTCGATTTCAATGGAATTGCCTTCAATCCATCTCACTTTTGCACCAAGATGTTCCAGAACTTTTACGAATGTGTTTATGTCTCTCAGTTTTGGAACATTTCCTATGACCGACTTTCCTCTCGTGAGAAGAGATGCCGACATTGCGGGCAAAGCGGAATTTTTCGCCCCGCTTATTTCAATCTCTCCCGAAAGTTTAACTCCGCCTTCAAGCGCTATTTTATCCATAACTGCGCAACCCTTTCCTTCGAGGAATAATCATTGTAGAAATTCACTTCATCATATTTCCCCGTCGAATCCGCAATCGATTTTATAATCTCCCTCTGCCCTTCTCCCGTTTCCATTATGAGCATTCCGCCTTTGCGAATGTAACGGGGAGATTCTTCAATTATATATCTAATCATATCTGTGCCGTCGGCACCACCTGAAAGCGCGGTGCGAGGTTCCCACTTCGATACTTCAGGTTCAAGTTTTTCTATGTCAACATCGGGAATATAAGGAGGATTCGATACGACAATATGAAAGGGTTTATGGGCGTTATTGCGCTTTTCGGAAAAAGCGCTGAAACCGTCTGACATAATAAATGAAACACTGCTTCCGCCAAGGTGTATCCGCGCGTTGAATTTTGCCGTTTTAATTGCCTGATGCGAAATATCGACAGCAAACATATTGATAAAGAGCATTTCGTTTTTCAAAGTGACGGGAATAATCCCTGTCCCGGTACCTATATCGATAACTCTCGCGTCTTCTTTTCGTGACTTTGTTTTCTCCATAACCTTTTCGAAATCGGCAATGATTATTTCAATCACCATTTCAGTTTCAGGACGGGGAATAAAGACGCCTTCATTGACAATGAAATCCCTTGACCAGAATTCCTGTTTTCCTATGAGATACTGCACAGGCATTCTTGCTTTGCGGAGATTCACAAGCTTTGAAAATTCTTCTATCTTTCCGTCGTCGGGTATTTCTTCCGGGTGGGTGTAAAGGTATGCCTTATCAACTCTCAATGCCCGGCAAAGGAGTAGTTCGCTGTCTATCCGCGCGGTTTTAATTCCGGCAAATTTAAAGATTCCGGTAGATTTTTTAATCAAAGAAGCAATGTCATTTTCATCATTGCTTAAAAAGACACCTTCCATTTTCCCCTCTAATATCAATTCTAAATCCCTCTCTGCTTATTATGAGCAAATAGTTTTTCAGATATATACATTATCAGGAAACTTCTCACAACAGGGATTGTTTTGGAAAAATATATTTTTTTCCTTTGACTGTGGCGCAGGGCACAAAGTGTGCAGAGAAACAACTGAAAATACGATATTAATCTATTTTCCCCTGGCTTGCGTTTACTTATTTGCCCGCAGAAGTTCCGCCTGATGGGCAGTGGAAAGGTTGCTTATCATTTCATCAAGCTCGCCGTCAAGAAAGGGTTCAAATCTGTGCGTTGAAAAGGAAATTCTATGGTCGGTGATTCTTCCCTGAGGATAATTGTAGGTCCTTATTCTTTCGCTTCTGTCGCCCGTGCCGACCTGGTTCCTCCTCTGCTGAGCAATCTCATTCTCATGCTCTTCCCTCTTTTTGGCAAGAATGCGTGTTTTCAATATTTTCATTGCCTGCGCCTTGTTTTTATGTTGTGACTTTTCATCCTGACAGCAGACAACGGTATTTGTGGGAAGATGCGTAATCCTTACAGCGGAATCGGTCGTGTTTACACTTTGCCCGCCGGGTCCGGACGATCTGTACACATCGATCTTCAAGTCCGCGGGTTTGATATCAATCTCCACATCCTCCGCCTCTGGCATAACGGCAACGGTTACTGTTGATGTATGAATTCTTCCTCCCGATTCGGTCACCGGAATTCTCTGCACCCTGTGAACACCGCTTTCGTATTTAAGAAGACTGTAAACGCTGTTACCCTCGATTAAAGCGATAATTTCCTTGAAACCGCCAATGCCAGTCGGGCTTGAGCTTAGAATTTCGATTTTCCAGTTTTTTCGCTCAACAAAACGGGAATACATTCTGAACAGCACTGATGCAAAGAGAGCGGCTTCATCGCCTCCCGCGCCTGCCCTGATTTCAAGGAGAATATTCTTTTCATCATTTTCATCTTTCGGGAGAAGAAGTATTTTAAGCGCTTCTTCGATTTCAGAAAGCTCGCATTGTAGATTTTCGATTTCCTCTTTTGCCATATCCTTCATCTCTTCATCCTTCTCCTCTTTTAGAAGAAGCTTGTTTTCCGTTATTTCAGAATTAATCTTTTTATAACGGGAATACTTATCAACGATTTTTAAAAGATGGGAATGTTCCTTGCTTAATTTCTTATATTTTTCATTGTCATCGAATACGGAAGGGTCGGAGAGTTGTTTCGTTACATCATCATATCTCTCAGCAATCTGATCGAGTTTTTTAAACAATTTCAATCTCTAAAGTAAGGAATTTAAACGAGTGAAAATACGGACAAAGGGCAAATTGAGTACGCGAATACTTATGCAATCCGGCTACGAATGGAATTCAAACTGTGAACAGAAATCTTGCATAAAGCCAATGTTAATAACCATAGCGAAAAAGAATAATCAATTGTCTTTTTTCTTGTATTTGCGGCGGAATTTTTCAACCCTTCCGGCAGTATCCACAAGCTTATGTTTTCCCGTAAAGAAGGGATGGCATTTTGAACATATTTCTATGTGGATATTTTCCTTTGTGGAAGACGTCTCTATAACTTCGCCGCAGGCACAGGTTATGGTGACCTTTTTATAATCCGGATGAATATCTTTTTTCAACTTAACTCCTCCTCTGTCCTTGTTTCAAATCGCTTCACATACTGATAATCACTTAAGAAACAGTTATATATACTAAATAATATTTTTTATCAATAAGAAATATCAGGTGTTCATTGAATTTAGAAAATCCTTGTTGCTCTTGGTTCCCTTGAGCTTTCCCTTGAGAAATTCCATAGCTTCCACGACTCCCATAGGATTGAGAAATTTACGCAAAATCCATATTTTGTTCAGTTCATCGGGCTCAAGCAGTAATTCTTCTTTTCTCGTACCGGACTTGCTGATATCGATTGCGGGGAATACCCTCTTGTCAACGAGTTTTCTGTCAAGATTAACTTCCATATTGCCTGTTCCTTTAAACTCCTCGAAAATAACATCATCCATTCTGCTTCCCGTGTCTATTAAAGCTGTCGCAATAATGGTGAGACTTCCGCCCTCTTCTATGCTTCGTGCCGCGCCGAAAAACCTTTTCGGCCTGTGAAGGGCATTTGAATCGATACCGCCTGAAAGAATTTTTCCGCTCGGGGGTTGAACCGTGTTGTATGCTCTTGCAAGACGCGTAATACTGTCAAGAAGGATTACCACATCCCTCTTATGCTCTACGAGGCGTTTTGCCTTTTCGATAACCATATCGGCAACCTGCACGTGCCTTGTGGGAGGTTCGTCGAATGTGGAACTTATCACCTCTCCGTTAACTGACCTTTCCATATCCGTAACCTCTTCAGGTCTTTCGTCAATGAGAAGAACTATAAGCACGACTTCGGGATGGTTTTCCGTAATGCTGTTTGCAATCGCCTGAAGGAGCATCGTTTTACCTGTCCTCGGAGGAGCGACAATGAGTCCGCGTTGTCCTTTGCCTATAGGTGTGAGGAGATCCATAACCCTCATTGAATAGTTGTCTTTTGAATTTTCGATTTCAAGGTTTATTTTTTCTTTTGGATAAAAGGGGGTAAGATTGTCAAAAAGTATTTTTTCTTTTGTCGCTTCAGGGGGTTCATAGTCTATCGCTTCAACTTTCAAAAGGGCAAAATAGCGCTCGCTTTCCTTCGGAGGCCTGATTTGTCCGGAAACGGTATCGCCTGTCCTCAGTCCAAATTTTCGAATCTGAGATGGAGACACATAAATGTCATCAGGACCGGGAAGGTAGTTATAATTTGTAGAGCGCAAAAAACCGAATCCGTCAGGAAGAATCTCAAGGACTCCCTCGCCGTAAACCAAACCGTTTTTCTCTATTTGCCCTCTTAATATTTCGAATATAAGCTCTTGTTTTTTGAGACCGCTCACACCGTTTATGCCAAGCTGTCTCGAATAAGAGGTCAGAGAAGCAATTGTCATTTGCTTTAGCTTTCTAATATCAAGAGTGCTGTTTTCCTTTTTCTCCGCGCTAACATTGCTGTTCTCTTTGGAATTGTTATTTTTTTTACCGTTACTCCTGCCGTTGGCAGTCTTGTTCGGCCTCATCTCGCTGCTTCCCCCCGGCGCACCGGAAGAATTTTTTCCGTTTTTCTTTTCATCAGTTTCTGCTCTTGCCATAAAACTTATCCTTTCAAGATTCTATTTTGGTTTTTTTTAAAACACATTTTAAGTGATGGTAGAATTAAAGATTAAATCAATACTGACCACCGTTAATTTCGTTTACCGCATTTCTGATTTATTGTCAGTCACCCCAACAACCTGATTTTTAGGATTTTACATAGATACTTGCTTTTAGGTAATATAGAAATTCACTCTTTTTAAGAGATTGTAATCCGCGGATGGATATATGATTAGATTATATGTTAACATTTTGCCGGTATCTTAGATACGAAAAAACAAACATTAGCCAGACATCCTCATTGTCACGCCTTCTAATTATCTTTTAAAGCACCCGAATTAAACATATAGTCACATCCAACGAATTTTTTTGTGAGGAAATTTTGATTTATTTTATACTTAAGCTGTATAACCTATTTTATTTGGTTTTTTGGATATTAGTATGAAGGATCTTTAAGAACATTAATCTTAATACCGGACATCTTAATCGTCACAAAGTCTTTTGTCAATTAATTTTTATTTTGT
>CAZJVM010000056.1:0-16446 GCA_964549305.1 uncultured bacterium | reverse complement strand
GTAGAGCGGGTGGCTGTTAACCACCTTGTCGCTGGTTCGAGTCCGGCCCGGGGAGTGAATTTTAAGCCAGACGTCTTGTCTGGCTTTTTCTTTTATATCACATCGAAACATTCAAACTGAAATTTTCAAATATGCCTGATTTATAAAGAGGGTGAAAAAAATATGGAAATTTAATTTTTTAAATTATAGAATTTAAAAGATATTTCCCCTAATCAAGGAGTCTGTATAAATGTCTGCTGAAAAATCTCATTTCATAAAATACTGCTACTGGATGGATAAATCCGATGTTGAAAAGCTGAAAAAACAGCTTGATGATGAAAAAAAGAATTACGCGCTTGCTGTAAAACTTCCCTGCGAGGCGTTAAAGGCGGAAACAGGAATAGTAGCGCCTGAAGTCTGGAATTTAAACTGCAGACACGATGCCGCGCCGTGGTATTACGCGTCGAAACTTAACGGGAAATACCTCGTAGTATCCGACAATCGGTTATCTTCTGAGTATGAAGCACTGCTTGAAGTAATCGTGAAGGAAAGTGATTTCACATCTGAATCTTATCCGTCTAAGGAAGAAATAAAAAAACTTGCCGACTCACCTAAATTTAAAGAGCAGAGACCTGAAGGTTGGCTTGGCTTTCCCGAAGATGCAAAAACCCGGCTTGCCACTGCATTTAAAAACAATGTAGGGATAGACGATTCGATTGATGATATTTTCAAGGGCTGGGATGCTATTCACGCGAATTTCATGGAAGGCAAATATACTATAGAAGAAGAAGGAAAACATATCCCTTATACTATTGCCGATACAAATCACACGGGTAGTTGTTGTGTTGAACTTTTTAACATTGTGGGAAGCGAGTTTAAAACAAAACTTGTAAAACCCTGCCTCGGGGCAAAGATAATGAAAGCTTTGGAGGCAGACCGTTATTACAAGGTGGAAAGCGCAAAATAAAACCGTCTTCCCCACATTTTCACGCCTTTTTGGGAAGAAGCGGTTTTCCCGCGGCGCTCATATAAATCACGCTTTCATCATTCCCGTCAACGCCTATCAATCCGTTTATCTCATCGTCAAAGAATGCGGCAATCTGGCAGGTAGCAAGCCCGATTGACACTGCCGCAAGAGAAAGATGCGCCGCGATATGTCCGGCATCAAGGTAAACATAACGGTATGCCCTCTGTTTGTATTTCCACTTTGAACGCTCAAAAACGGCAGTCCATATAAAAACAGACTGGGCAGATGCAACCATCTCCTGTCCCAGTGCGGCATTGGCGCCTTCTGTCGCAAAGTTTCCCTTCTTGATAAGCTCTAATGCGTGTGCGCGGATTGCGTAATGATAAATGCCCTGTGCAATTTCTTCCACATTGTTAATTAAAAGATATGTTTCCACAGGGTAAAGCGCGCCCGCAGAAGGCGAAGTCCTGAAATCATAACCGTACATCTGCGCTGATATTCCCTGCGCTGCCCAAAGGAGATAGGATAATTCAGTCAATGAGAGGGGTGTGTTTCTGTAATCCCTTATGCTCCTTCTTTTCAGCAATACATTCGGCAAACTTTGCTTTACTTCTATTTCAGGCGCGGGAAGTTTTATCTTTTCGGAGTCGGGATATTCCTTGTAGGTTTGCGGCTTTTTACTCCAGTCAAGCCCGCCTCCCCCGAGGTCGTGCCTGGAATATTTCGTGTTTTGCTGAAATTTCACTCCCCAATCATCACTCATCTTTTTCCCCTGTTTTTTCTTCCGCAACGATTGATTCAAGATCATTATAGATATTTTCAGAGTGCTTTGAGATATCTACCTTCGCATATATTTTTCTGATTATTCCTTCCCTGTCTATTATATAAGTCATCCTTTTTGAAAATCTGAGAGTCCTCAGGTACTGCGTAAAAGCATTATATTTCTTTGAGATTTCACCATCTTTATCAACAAGCAGAGGAAAGGGAAGATTATATTTTTCCCTGAATTTTTTGTGGGATTCCGCAGTATCGAGACTTACTCCGAGAATTACCGCGCCAAGACTCCTGATTTTTCCGAATGAATCCCTGAAACTGCACGCTTCCTTTGTACAACCGGGAGTGTCGTCCTTTGGATAAAAATAAAGCACTACATTCTTACCCCTGAAATCTGCTAATGACACCTTTTTGCCCTCGTCTGTAAGGGCGCTGAAATCCGGCGCTTTATCTCCCTCTTTAAGCGAGGGTTTTTTATCGGAAGAGTTTCCGCTCATTACGGCAAATACTACTATCAAAACCGCTATAATCAAGATGTATCCCATTTTATCCATAAGAAAATCCTCCTTTAACAATACAATGGTATAAAATTGAGATTGTTAATGCAAAATTTAAGGACAGAATATTTCATCATATCCGCAAACTTTATCATCTCTTGACTTTTCACCTGTTTTCATTTACCAACTCACTACTTTATTAAGAGGTAAAAACAATGAGTATATCGCTTTACAATACTTTATCACGCAGAAAAGAGGAGTTAGTCCCTCTTCACGAGGGGAAGATAGGTATGTATGTTTGCGGTGTCACCGTCTATGATGTCTGCCATATCGGACACGCAAGAAGTGCCGCGGCATTCGATACCATTAGAAACTTCCTTGAATACAAGGGATATGAAGTCACCTTCGTTAAAAACTTCACCGATATCGATGATAAAATCATAAAACGCGCGAATGAAGATAATTCCGATTATAAAGCGGTATCAGAGCGTTACATAGAGGAATACTACGAAGATATGAGAGCGCTTAACATCAGAGACGCAGATGTGGAACCGCGCGCAACTGAGTATATCGGAAAAATGGTCGAAATGGTCTCGAAACTTGTTGATAAGGGAGTTGCTTACGAAATTGACGGAAGCGTTTATTTCGAGGTTTCAAAATTCCCCGCATACGGAAAGCTTTCCGGAAAACAGCTTGACGAGCTTCAGTCAGGGGCGCGCGTTGCCGTTGATGAAGAAAAGAAAAATCCCATCGATTTCGCTCTCTGGAAGAAATCAAAGGAAAACGAACCGGCGTGGGATTCCCCTTGGGGAAAGGGAAGACCGGGATGGCATATAGAATGCTCGGTTATGGGGATGAATATCCTCGGAGAAACATTCGATATTCACGGAGGGGGCAAAGACCTGGTGTTTCCTCATCACGAAAACGAGATTGCTCAGTCGGAATCATTCAGCGAAAAAACTTTCGTCAAATACTGGATTCACAACGGCTTTGTCAATATTGATGAAGAAAAGATGTCAAAATCCCTGGGCAATTTCTTCACAATCAGGGATATATTGAAAAGCTACCCCGCAGAGGCGTTACGGCTTTTTCTACTCTCAACGCAATACAGAAATCCCATCAACTTTTCAGAAGAGAACATAAAAAATGCCTGCTCAAGCCTCGACAGAATTTACAACACCTTCGCCCTGCTTAAGGAAAAAGGCGTTTATATGGAAAATAAGGCAGAGAAAGGAAATGCTTCGGACAAAGCGGAGGGAATCGGAAAAACCGCGCGGGTTTTTATAAAAGCTTTCGAGGAGGCAATGGAAGATGACTTCAACACGGCGCTTGCCATTGGTAAGCTTTTTGAGTTTGTCAAAGATATCAATAAAGCCGCCTCGGACTGTACGCCTGATGACAGAGATAAAATAAGAGAACTGGAAATTGCTTATAATGAAATCTTGAAATCGGGAAAAATTCTGGGAATACTCAAGCACTCCCCGGAGGAATGGTTTAAGAAGGTTAAAACGGCTGATTCCGGTGAATCTCTTAACGAGGAAGAAATCGAAAAACTGATTTCTGACAGAAACGAGGCAAGGAAACAAAAGGACTGGGCAGCGGCGGATAGAATCAGGAATGAACTTAAAGAAAAAGGTGTAATACTTGAAGATGGCCCGCAGGGGACTTTGTGGAAACGAGGCTGACAGAAGGGCAAGACATAATGATGCCGATATAATTTACGGCATTAATCCTGTCAAAGAAGCGCTTAGAGCAGGGAAAAGAAAAATTCGCTCAATCACTCTTCTCAAAAGAAAATCAAACTTCTTTAAAGACATCATCGGTGTGGCGCAAGACAGGCACATCAGAATAATATACGCCGATGAGAGGACAATTGAAAAAAAAACCGCATCATCTATGCATCAGGGTATTGTCGCGGATGTTTCCACCTATGAATACGAAGAATTTGAAAAAGTTTTGGCATACGGGCAAAAAAGCGAACATTCCCTTGCGCTGATACTTGACAGCATAACCGACCCTATGAATTTCGGCTCAATAATAAGAAGCGCTCTTCTATTCAATGTTGACTTCATAATAACGGAAGAAAGAAACAGCTCGCCTGTAACGGCTACGGTATGCAGGGCATCAGCCGGCGCTGTAGAGCATATGAGAATTTCAAAAACCGTTAACCTCACAAGGGCGGCAGAAGAGCTTAAAGAAGCTGGTTTTTGGATTTACGGCTCCGATTCAAACACCACGCTGTCTATGGAAAAGCTGGATTTCCCCGAAAAAAAAGCAATTGTGCTCGGAAGTGAAGGTAAAGGAATAAGGCGGCTTCTGAAAAACAGTTGCGATGATATTTTTTTCATCCCCACTACGGGAAAAATCGACTCCCTGAATGTTTCCGCGGCAGCATCCGCAATTCTTTCTATTCTCTATCTTCAGACAAAAACGGAATAGCTCCTCCACGATTTTTCGAAAATCCAACTAAAAAAACAGGCTGAATATTACGAAGATAAAGTATTGCAAAGAAAAACCCTTTAATCGGGCACTTAAAGGCAATGATAAAAAAAATAAGTTCCGGGGATTTAAAAGTAGGAATGTTTGTATCCGACATTAACACTCCGTGGCAATATCACCCCTTCATCAGGAATTCAAAACTCATAAAAAGCGACAGGGATATAGAGAAATTTTTGAAATTTAACATTGGCGAAGTTTACATTGATACAAACAGGGGGAAGGATTCCCGCTATTCTCAATCGGCAAAGGAGGAAAGTCGGAAATTCCGAAAAGAAATTCACCGAAATTTATCTAATAATCCGGCATACGAATCGGATTCAGATGGAAACGGCAGGAAAGAAATACCATTTGAGGAAGCAGAAAATTCCTTCAACGAATCCCTGAAAAATCTTACGGAATCTTTTCAGAATATCAACAGTGAGGGTTTGGTAAATATAGAAAAAATAACCGAAACAGCGTCATCCCTCGTAAATCTCGTAAGCGAAGACCTCAATTCCGCATTCATAATGACAAAGATTAAAACAACCGACGAATATACCTTTCGCCACTCCCTCAATGTCGCCCTCCTTTCCGTCGCCCTTGGGAAAAAACTCGGATTTTCCAAAAGTGAATTGAAGGTGCTCGGTACTGGCGCGCTTTTACACGACTGCGGTGTGCTGATGATACCTCCGAAAATTCTCAACAAGCCGAAAAAACTCACTGAAGAGGAATTTAACAATATTAAAAAACACCCCCTTTACGGTTTTGAAATGCTGGAAAAGATTGAGGGAATTCCGAGAAAATCTATTCTTATTGCCCTACAGCATCACGAAAAATACTCAGGGATAGGTTATCCCGACGGATTGCCAGGATACAGAATAAGCAGTTACGCGATGATGGTTTCAATAGCGGACATATATGATGCCCTGTGTACCGATAAACCATACAGGAAGTCGCTTCCTCCCTATATTGCGCTTCAGAAAATCTACGGATGGAAAGGCACCCAGTTAAACCCTAAACTTGTTGACTACTTCATTAAAACCGTAGGCATCTATCCTGTGGGATCGGTATTAAAATTCAAAAACGGATTTACCGGCATCGTAAAAAGAGTAAAGAAAGAGAACCTTCTGTCACCGGAAACGATAGTTGTGCTTGATTGCAACGGACAACTCCTTCAAAAACCTTTTTTTGTCAACGTTGAAAAGGGGATTGAGGATAAGCTCGAATCTTGGGAAGTGGATGAAGTTGCGGACGCATCGCTGCTTAACCTGAATATACTCGATTTTCTGAAATAAAGTTTTTTCATTTTTATCTGCCAACATAATTCAATTAAACAACTATTTATGCACTTATTTTCAACATTATCTCATAAACAAGACAATAAATTAAATTTATTTTAAGTTTTCTATACTTATTTTCGATAATTTAGAAGTTTTAAAACCATTGTTTAACTAAACAAGTGAATATGTTCATATTTTTTTATCGGAGATGAGACAGTGCAGAAAAAAATATCCTCTGTGCAAGATGGTGTCAGATACGATGGTGAGAATGGAGGCAAAAAAATAGAAATTCCCGAAGATGAAAAAAAGGAAAAAAAATCCTTTCTGAGGGAATTTGCGGAAGGCAAAAAATTATATTCAGCAGCAACAGAAGGCACTACCGAGGTTTTAAAGGAAATCAGGGAAGGCAAAAACATCAATGTGGGAAAAGTGGAAGAAGTAGTGTCTTCTATGGTTGACAGCATCCTCGATAACGCGGACACTATGCTCACCCTTGCAAAGATAAAGGAATATGACGAATATACCTTCAAGCACTCCCTTAATGTGGCAATACTGACAATCGCTCTTGCAAAGTATCTTCATTTTTCAAAAAGAGAATTGAAGATAATCGGCATCGGCGGAATGATGCACGATTGCGGCAAAATGAAGGTACCGCCCGATATATTAAACAAACCCGGGAAACTTACGGAATGGGAATTCTCCAATATGAAAAAGCATCCTTCGCAGGGATACCAGCTTCTCGAGGAGGCAGGAGGGTTTGACAGAAGGGCAATTCTTATGGTGCTTCAGCATCACGAAAAATTTGCCGGCGGCGGTTATCCCTACTCAGTGCATGGAAACAAGATCAGCACATTCGGTATGATGACGGCAATTGCCGATGTTTATGATGCCCTTACGAGCGAAAGGGTTTACAAAAAGGGAATGCCTCCTTTTAATGCTCTGAAAATTCTTTACAGAGACAAAGGGTTTCATTTTCATCCCAAACTTGTTGACCACTTCATAAGAGCAATGGGACTTTATCCCGTAGGAAGTCTCGTTCGGACCGGAAATAATTCACTTGGCATAGTAATCGCGGCAAACAGGACAAATCTGCTTCATCCGAGAATTATGCTAATCACTGACGAAGAAAATAACACTCTTGCCGAACCGAGAATAGTCAATATGGCGCCTCCTCCGAGCGAAATATCACAGGACTGGACAATCTCGGATATTATGGAACCTGAAAAAGCGGAATCCAAAAATCCGAATGAACATGGCGACACGGAAATAGTTGAAGTGCTCGACCCTGCTGACTGCGGAATAAACATTGAAGAGTATCTTTCGCAGGCTAATGAAATAGAGAAAAACGAAGAGAACGCAGCATAATAAAAAGTTTTTTTTCAATACTCTCCTTTTACTTCACTTTTCAATTACGGGCAATTACTGTATAATTACAATGTTTCCTTTTGCGCAGGTACCATAAAAAATGAACGCCATTGAAATTAAGAATCTCACAAAAAAATACCGAACGGGTTTTTTTTTGCGACGCACAACCGCAGTGCAAAAACTGAACCTTGTTATAAATGAAAAGGAAATCACAGGTTTTTTAGGACCTAACGGCGCGGGAAAAACAACGACAATCAAGTCGATCCTCGGCATCATAACACCAACATCAGGCGATATCACAATTTTCGGAAAAGATCCCAAAGATATTTCTTCCAAATCCCGCATAGGTTTTCTTCCCGAAGAACCTTATTTTTACGATTATCTGACAGGATATGAATTCCTGAAATTTTACGGCAAACTCTTTGAAATTGAAAATGACATTTTAAAAAAACGAATAAAAGAACTTCTTGATGAGGTTGGAATGACTGACTCCGCGGGAAAGTCCCTTAAAAAATATTCAAAAGGAATGCTTCAGA
Source organism: uncultured bacterium (assembly GCA_964549305.1). Taxonomy (GTDB): domain Bacteria; phylum Schekmanbacteria; class GWA2-38-11; order GWA2-38-11; family J061; genus J061. The sequence continues at coordinate 8,570 of CAZJVM010000056.1, read as the reverse complement.
GAATAGGAATCGCACAAGCACTCATAAACGACCCTGACCTTATAATACTCGATGAACCGATGTCCGGGATAGACCCTATCGGAAGACGGGATATAAGGGAAATTATATTAAATCTTAAAAACAAGGGAAAAACAGTATTTTTCAGTTCCCACATTCTTTCCGATGTTGAAATTATTTGTGATAAAATAGCCATAATAAACAAGGGGCGCCTTGTTGACGTAAAGGAAATCAGCGAACTTCGCAAAAGCGAATCAAGGTCCTGCGAAATATCTGTTTATTCCGCCAACACGCAAATACTCCAGTCGCTCATAACATTGAACGGATTCATTAAAGAAAGGGGAAATATCCTCCTTTTTGAAGCGGAAGAAGAGGGAATAAACGAATTGTTAAAAAAAATTATCGACAGCGGCGGGAAAATTGTTTCCATTAATCCTGCCCAAAAATCCCTTGAAGAAGTTTTTTTTGAAAAAATAGAAGATTCGCAAATATGAAAATAGTAACTATTGCGCTCAATACTTTTAAGGAAATAATAAGAGACCGCATACTCTACAATCTTGTAATGTTCTCGGTGTTCATAATACTATCGGCAGTCCTTCTGGGAAAACTCTCCATAGGCGAGCATATAAAAATCGTGGAAGACATCGGCCTTGGCGCAATCGAGATATTCGGGCTTCTCATATCGATTTTTGTTGGAATTACGCTCGTCTACAAGGAGATTGATAAAAAAACCGTATATACTATTCTTGCAAAACCCGTTGAAAGATATCAGTTTATAATCGGTAAATTCGCCGGCTTGAGCGCTATAATTTTCGTGAATATTTCCATAATGGCATTTGTTCTCATATCCATATCCCGTTTCATTGCAGGTGAATTTCATTACGGCCTTCTAGAGGCGATAATTCTAATTTTTTTTGAAATGTATATAATGACTGCAATAGCTGTAATGTTTTCAAGTTTTACAACACCTTTTTTAAGCACCTTATTCAGTATCGCGATTTTTATAATAGGAACCGCTACAACCGATATAAAAAGTCTCGGAGAAAAAGCGTCTTTACCTTTCAAAATCCTTTCAGAAGCGCTCTACTACCTTCTTCCCAACCTTGATAACTTCGATATCAAAATGCAGGTTGTATATAATCAGCATATTGCCCCTTCTTTTATCTTGTGGTCAATCGTCTACGCGATACTCTACTCATCCGCAATCATTCTCTTTGCCGTATTTATATTCGAAAAAAGAGATTTTAAGTAAGATTTTCTAATCTGATTTTCCGGACAGACTTTCATAAAAGGAAACAACGTCGCCTCCTTTTTTCTGTAGAGAATAACCCTTTATTGCCTTCTCTCTCCCCGCAGTTCCCATACGCCTTCTTAATTCTTCCGACAAAATAAGTTTTTCCACTTTTTCAATCCATTCACCTTTATCAGATGCAAGGAACCCGCTTATGCCGTCATCTATAATATCTTCGTTTACACCCACCGGAGCACTTACCGTTGGCATCGCGCACGCCATATACTGGAGAAGTTTCAATCCGCACTTTCCTCTGCACCACTCATCGTCTTCAAGAGGCATTATCCCTATGTCACAGTTTCTTATGCTCTTCCACTCCGTATCCATACTCCATTCTTCAAATTCGCAACATATTCCTTCAAGATGGAGGGGTCGTGATGAGACCACCTTTAAAATCACCTCATGACGCAGCGAGATATCTTTAAGCGCTTCGTGAATAAGTTTAAGATATTTGAAATTCCACGCGAGACCTATCCAACCTATTACTGCTTTGCCGGAAATTGCGTAATCTTTCTTCGGACTTGCTTTCTCCACATCGATAAGAGTCGGATGTATCACCACATCTTGATTTTTCCGCAATGCGAAAGAAGCGAGATTTTTATTTCCCGCGATGACACCGTTATAAGCAGGAAGCATTTTCTCAAACTTTTTTTTATGAAGAAAGGTAAGATAGACAGCATCATCGAATTCAACATAGCGCTTGTGGAAATAATTTATAAAAATCAGCTCGAGAAACGCGGGAATATATGGGAAAAGTTGATGCTCAACCACTGCGATATTTGATTTATCCGCTGCAAAGAGCTGGAAAATTCTTTTTATGAAGCTATACAGGGAATAGAAGGTTTTGAGAATTACTCTGACAATTCCGCTTTTTACTTCTATTATTTTAAAATAAAAATCATCGAAGAGAGGTTTCACTTCCGCCTCTATGCCTCTTGCTTTTAGCAGAGGTAGATACTGATATATTCTGTATCTGCTGCTTGGCCCTCTTGGAGATGTTTTTGAAAAAAAAACAATTTTAGCCATATGTTTCTTTCATCGGAAAAAAGAAAAACAGAACTGTCATTTTGCCGCCGGGATTTTTAGCACCGGACAAATCCCATATTCATCCGTTTCCGATTATTTTCTTGATGACTTTTTTGATTTTAGGATGTTCATTGAAAAAGGGTCTCAGCTTTTCTTTAATTTTTTCACCTCTCCTTCGGTTGACCAAAGGCACCCGGATGCCCATAGATTCATTCAGGGCATTGTGTAAAAATTCATAATCTATACCCTTTATCTTGCATTCGGTGGCATTTCTTCTGTAGCTGTCGTGGTTTTTAACAAGGGAAAGGTTATGCTCTTCACAGTATTCAAATAGGTCGCTTCCGGGATGAGGGGTAAAAAATGCGGGACTGTAATGGTCCGGTTTTATCGTTTTTATCATTCGCACCGTATCCATCACCTCTTCCTTTGTCTCCGTGGGAACACCAATCATATAGTTTGCCCATATCTTTATTCCGTATTTCCTGCAAATTTCAGCCGCCTCGTAATTATGCTCTACCTTTGTGCCTTTCCTTAGAAAGTTCAGTATCCTCTGATTTCCGCTTTCAAAGCCAATGAAAAAAAGCCGCAATCCCGAATCCTTCAATTCCTTTATCATCGGCTCGTTTCTGCAGACAATATCAGCCCTCGTCTGGCAGGCAAAGGGTTGTGTGAATTTTTCCCTGTACCTTTTGCAGAATTCATAAATCCATTTTTTGTCCTCTGTAAGACAGTCATCGTGAATCATCATGCTTTTGAAGCCATAGACTTCCTGCAGGTGTCCAAGTTCTTCAATTATATTCTCCACGCTCCTGCGCCTTACCTTTTTGCCAAATATCTGACGTTCTGCCGGTTGACAAAAACTGCAGTTATAGAGACATCCTCTCCCTGCGATGATTGTAACAAAAGGCGTATCAAATCCCTCCACAGGCAGTGGATATTCAAGGCCTGAAAAAAGCTCTCTGTCCGCAAAGGGCATTTCGTCAAGCTCCGGTTTTTCCCCTTCTATTATCCTCTCGCCGGGTCTTTTCCCCGACTCGATGCATTTGAGAAGATTGACGAAGCTTATTTCCCCTTCTCCCTTTATTACGTAATCAAGATTTTCCTCTGCTGAAACTTCGTCGGGCATAATGGACGGATGAGGTCCGCCTGCAACGGTAATTATTTCAGGATTGACGCTTTTTGCAATCTCGATACAGCGCAATGCCGGATTAAAATCAACACTCATCATTGTTACTGCGACAACATCGGGACTGTCCCTTTTTATTTCGTTTTCAAAATCTTTCCATCCTTCCATACAGCGAAGGTCCGCAAGGGAAACATCGAAACCTTCTTTTTTCGTGCAGGCGCTCAAAAGACATAATCCGTGGCTAATCCACGATTCTTCCATCCCCTTGCCGTAGCTTCCGAAACCCACTCCCGTTACCGCGGGAAAAACAAATTTAACTTTTAGAGTCATAAATCAAACCACCTGATGATTTTATAGCGTTTCGAAAATAAAAACTTCTCCATATATTCCGGGGCAACCCGTCGCTTTGAAATCCCGAAGCGCCTCTTTTTAATCATTGCGGGGAACATCTTTAATGAAATGAAAGGCACTTTCAAAACATAGAAGTTTCTGCCTGCAACCTGCGACATATAAAAATATATTTCCCGAAGCAATATTCTGATGCTTCTCTTCCAAAGCGTAGACGCAAAGCTGTTTTTGAAAATCGCGCAATATCTGTTTCTGTATCCTATCACAAAGTATCCTTTTCTTACAGACCTGCTTGTCTTTCTCGTGGCGCCCCGCTCATGATAACCGACTGCATAGGGAGTGAAAATACATTTCCATCCCGCAATCTGTGCCCGCCAGCAAAGGTCAACATCTTCCACATAATAAATGAAGTCTTCGTCGAAATATTCGCCCTTGTCCGAAATGTCTTCAAGCATTTCCCTTTTAAGAAGCGGCGCGGCACCTGAAGCGCCGAAAACAAATTCATAATCCGAAAACATTTCCCCTTCCTCTTCATTCTCTCCCCTGTCTCCGGGAAACATATTGTTCATTGTAATTCCCGTAGTATCTATGACACCCCTTTCATCTCCGATTTTCTTGTAAAGTTTCCCCGACACTATTCCCACCTCATCACTGAACTTTGCCGCCTTTATCATTTCTTCTATGAAATTCGGTTCAAGGGTAATATCGAAATTAAGAGGGATTACGTACTGCCCGGAAGTTTCCCTGATTGCCTGATTGTGGGCTTTGCTGAACCCGAGATTTTCGCTGTTTCTTATGAGCTTTATTGACGGATAAATATTTTCAAGGTTATCAGGCGATCCGTCTGAAGAGGCATTGTCAACGATAACGATTTCTATATTTTTAACAGTCTGAGCAGATAGCGATTGCAGGCACTTTTCAATATAGTCGCCTCCGTTCCAGTTTACGATTGTTACGGAAACACTGTCCTCATCGCCCACTGACTGCATTCTTATTTTCTGTTTTTCCTGATCTGTAAACATTTAAATTTAAAAAAATCTAAAAGTGATGAGATATGAGTATATCACAACAGAGAAGGTTAAACAGAAGAAGATAAACGATACACCCGGCAATTTTGAATAACTGCTTTCTTATTGCCGACAGTAAAAAATCCTGAAACAAATACTTTAGAATTGAGCTTCTATTCCAAATACATACCTTGCCACATTTGAAGGTATCCCGCCATTTTCATAATAGAGTTTGCTGAAAACATTTTCGATGGCAACGGTAAACTTCATCTTGCCGTTCATAAACGGTTGGGTAAGCTTAAGATCCCAAACCCAGTGCTCCGGCTGTTCAAAAAGACCTCCGACAAATGTACCATTAAAGTATTGTGTCGTGCTCTTATATCTTCCGTTTATGTCGGTCCTCAGTCCGAAAGGGAGGGTATATCCTGAGGAAACTTTGAATATATGTGTTGGGATGTACTCGATTCTCATTTCACCTTCAAACTTTGGGCCCAAACCTTTTCTTTTCTTTATCCATGATGTCTGCGGTTGTCCCTGCCCGAAATCAAAAGGATTATTGCTTCCCACAACTGCGCGCTGGAAAAGGTATGAAACATTGATATCCCAGTTTTTCATGGGCTTGATTTCAAATGATGTGTCAAATCCCTGAAAAACCGCATCAGGACCGTTGATAAACAATCCCGCGCGGATATTGTCAGGATTTATCTGATATTCTTCGAGCGTTTCACGGGATACACCTAAAACTTTTTCAGAGTACTCTCCACCGCTTGAGTAACCAACTGCCGATACAGGTACGGGAATTTCATAGTCTGAGTAATCATCATAAAAATACGCTATATCTCCGCTTATATACTTAGTCGCAAATCTGAACCCAAGCTCATAAGTCCAGTTTATCTCAGGCCCAATCTCGGGATTTCCATATAATCTTCCTCCCGATTGTCCAAGCCCGAATTGCCTGGCAAACTCAATAAACCTTCTTGCTCTGCCTACTGAGAAACGAAGAGTGGTGCCTGGTTTTATTTCATAATTAATTCCGAATCTCGGAGATACCTCATCATCAAAATCTTCGATATATGTCGTTACCTGCTCCCATCTTGCCCCTGCCGTAAGGGTAAGTTTTTTTATGCTGAGCATATTTTGAAGAAAAAATGATTGTGAATTATGTTTTACGAATCTCGTATTGTAATTATGAAAAGCGGAGTCGCTTTTTACCCACTGATACTCGTGACCAAAGGAGAGAGAGTAACCGTCAAGGATATTAAATTTAATGGCAAGGTCATTTGCAAGTGTAAAACTTCTGTCAACACTGAAAAGAGTTAAAGGATAAAAAGGGGATGTAGGGTCAAATCCCACATACCTGTCTTTTTTTCCAAGTGCCTCTGATTCTGTATTGTAATCTATCAGGTCGTTAATGAAGAAGAAGTCCGCCCCGCTTGTACTTTTTTCAAGTCCCAGTCTCACATTGTATGTAATGTCAGGTGTTATTTCCCATTTATCGGAAACCTGCACGCGGTCGGTCCTGTTAAAAACGTTAATGAAGTGCTGTGCAAAACTGTCAGTCCTTGTCTGAAGAGGAGTGTCGCCCGGAGTAAATGGCATATAAAAACTTATAGTTGAATATGAGGGCATTATACGGATTGTATTTCCTTTAAAAATATTTATGCCAAGATTAAGTCCCACCGAATATCTTTCCGCCTTATCCTTATCACCGTCATCCATAAGTTCATTCAGTTCATCTCCTAAACGATAAGGAATCTCTTTTCTGTCGGGAAATACTTTACTACCCTTAGAATCCCGCCCTTTGCCGGGATTTTTTTCAACATACAATTTAAAAACATTTCCGATATTTTTTGTTTCTGCCGTTGTCATACCGCTTGAATGGGAATAACCGGCATTAATGGCATAGTCAAAACGTTTTCCTCCCCAACTGTGGAAAAAAGAATAATTTTCATATAGTTCCGATTCCGCGTGTTTTCGCCCCTGATATGTTCCAAAATTTACACTAACCTTTGTAAAAGGTTTTTTATTTCCTTTCTTTGTAATAATATTAATAACTCCCGCAGAAGCAGATCCTCCGTACTGCGCTGATGACGCGCCTTTTAAAACCTCTATGCGCTCAACGTTTTCCGGCGCTATTTTATACATATCCGCATATCCTCGCCCGGGATCATTCGCGGGCACTCCGTCAATAAGCAGAAGTATGCCCGAAGAAACGGCAGAGGGAGGCGCAACTGTCCTGCCTCTGATTTTGATTGTTTTCGTAAACTCCGAACCTCCGCCTTCTACCTGCACACCCGGAGTATTGACTATTAGGTCGGAAGCTCCCGTTGCAGCAGTTATTTTTTCAATATCCTTTGTGCCGACGACTGCAACGGTTGCCGTTGTTTTTGAAAGAGGTACTGTCAATCGCTCACCGGTAACTACGGTTTCTTCTCCTTCAATTGCCGTTGTCTCCTCCATAGCAAAGTTAACCTTATTGCTTCCACCTTCGACAACGACAACCCTGTGCGCTTCTGCCGGAATGAATCCCAACATTTCCGCTCTCAGATTATAAGTGCCGGGAGGAAGAGAAAAACTATAATTTCCTTTCTCGTCCGTAAATGTAATATACTCTGTATCATCAATAGTCACAGTTATTCCGGGAAGTGATTTGCCCGTTGATTCGTCTGTGATTATACCGCGAATTGCACCTTCTTCCGCATTTGCGCCGGAATGTAAAAAAAATAAGGTAATTAATACGAAAAACACAAAGATAGAGAAAGTTTTTTTATACATCTGCTCCCCTCCTGATTGGCAATATTTTTCTTGTCTTATTCTATTCAAAAATACGGCACTTTCTGAACATATGCCGCTTGCATTCAAATACAATTCAGGTAGACCACATAGTCATCAGCAACAAGGGGTAATAAAAATGACCGTGAACAGAAATTAAAACAAACTTCAATTTTTTAAGTATCACACTAAAAAGAAGTTTATTTCAAGCTTTTTAAGAAAAAAATGTCTTTTGAAGAGGGGATGTTTTGGAAAACACGATTTATGCAAACTTGAGGACTTGAACTATGTTACTTTTTGCCCTTACCTCCCTTGCTCTTGCCTGATTTAGGGACTACATAAAAATAGGGATAAGGGTAACCGTATCCTCTGTAAGGATAATAATAAGGGTCGTAATACCCCCGGGGATAGGGGTTGATATATCTTTCTTCTGTCTTTTCATCCCATAGATAGATTTCATCAATCACGAAAACAGGATAGTCATATTCCATTTTTTCTATTTTATCTTTTCGAATTTCACTGAATTTTCCCGCAAGGGTCACTTCCCTGCCCTGCTTGTAAAGAAGAGGTTCGATAATTCCCTTAGCTTTGGGCAAAAGCGCAAGAAAACGGGCATTTGAAGGCTTCAAAGTTTTAAAGTGTCCTCTTTTGTCAACAGGCACATAACCTGCTTCCAAAACCGAACCTTCCTCGGAAAACTCCGTTTTGACTATCAATCCTCCAAGGACAAAACTCTTGCCTTTATAAAAATCAGGGTCTTGTACAATTTTTGAAAGAGGCACTTCCGTTGAACTGATATTCATTATTTCCTCAGTTAAAACGGGTGCACAGGCGCTGGTGAGAAAAATAAGCATTAGAAGCAAAAATCTTTTCATCACTCTCCAACCTCCCTCTTTTTATATAAAAATTATTCTTTTCCCTTTCAATTGTCAATTAACATATCAGGCCGAATTAATTTCACTATGCCTCACTTTTCATTAAGTCGCGTAAACTTCCCAATCAT
>CAZJVM010000055.1:0-16724 GCA_964549305.1 uncultured bacterium | reverse complement strand
GCAGGAAAGAGCGGGAAAACGACAAATAATCATTAAAAACCTTTGCGACGGTAAACTTCTTGAATTGATAAAGAAGAAAAGCGCCGCTTGTGAGATTGACGATTTCATTGAAAAAGTTTGCGGAAAGAAAATTACACGGGATAAATGAAAAAAATCAGAATCGGTACGAGGAAAAGCAGACTTGCCCTCATACAGGCGAAAATGGTTAAGCAGGCAATCGAAAAAGCCGCAGGCGGCATTGAAGTTGAAATTGTGGGAATAACCACAGAAGGAGACATTCTTTCAAAAGAAAACAAAGACCCGGAGAAAGGAGTTTTTGTCAAAAGAATTGAAGAGTTAATTTTATCGGGTGAAATCGACGCGGGCATTCACAGCACGAAGGATATGCCAGCAATACTGCCCGATGGGCTTGAAACAGGAGCTTTTTTAAAAAGAGAAGATGCAAGGGATGTATTTATAACTTTATCAGATAAAAATTTCTCATCACTTCCAGACAGTTTCAAAATCGGAACATCGAGTCCGAGAAGAAAAGCAATGATTCTTGAAAATTGCAAAGGCGTAGAGGTGGTAAATATAAGGGGAAATGTGGATACAAGGTTAAAAAAGCTCGGGGAAGGAGAAGTAGACGGACTCCTCCTTGCCGCGGCAGGCATTATCCGCCTCGGATATTCCGAAATGATAACCGAATATCTTTCTCCCGATATATTCATTCCTGCCGCAGGGCAAGGGGCAATCTGCATTGAAATATCTTCGGGAAACTCCGGGCTTTCTGAATTGACGGGCAAGATAGACGATTATGAAACAAGAGTCTCCGTTTGCGCGGAAAGAGCGTTTATTTCGGAAATAGGCGCGGGATGCAATCTGCCGGTGGGTGTACATTGCAGCATAAGCGGAGAAAAATTCCTTTTACAATGTAAAATTTTATCGCTGAACGGAAAAGAATCATTGAGAGGGGAAATAGAAGGCAGTATCAAATCGGCTATTGAATACGGAAGACAACTTGCCAGTGAAATGATTGATAAAGGGGCAAAAGACTTTTTTTGAATAAATCAAAATTATGAAAAAAAAAATAAAAAAGGGAAAAGTTGTTCTTGTTGGCGCGGGTCCCGGAGATGAAAAACTCATCACCCTTAAAGGGGTTGAGGCGCTGCAAAAGGCGGATACCGTTTTCTATGACCGCCTGATAAATAAAGAAATTCTTAAACATGCCTCACCGCGGGCAAAACTCTTTTACTGCGGCAAAAAAAGCGGGTCAAAAGATAACCTTCAGGATGAGATAAGCTATATGCTTTTAAGTGAAGCGGAAAAGGGCAACAATGTGGTGCGTCTCAAGGGGGGCGACCCTTTTTTATTCGGCAGAGGCGCGGAAGAAGCTCAATTTCTCTCTGAAAGAGATATTTCCGTAGAAATTATTCCCGGAGTTCCCTCTGCAATCGCAGTGCCCGAGTCCGCGGGAATTCCCGTAACCTGCAGAAAATATTCATCAACTCTCGTAATCACGGCGGGAAAACTCGCGAATGGTAAAACCGCATCACTTGGGAAAGAAGCTAAAATCCTCAAGAAAAAAGGCACAACTCTCGTCGTTCTGATGGGAGTAAGGGGGTTGAAAATAATCACATCATCATTGATTAAAAATGGTGTGCCAAAAAACACTCCCGCTCTTTTAATTCAGGATGGAACTTTAATAAACCAGAGAATAGCAGAAGGTAATATAGAAAATATTGCCGCTCTTTCGAAAAAAATGAATATCACGGCGCCTGCGGTATTTGTTGCAGGTAGTGTGGCGCGAATGCGTAACAAAATATTTCCCTATGTTAAACCTTTAAGCGGAAAAAGAATCCTTGTGACCCGTTCTGAAAAACGAAACGGGAAACTCTCCTCGTTAATCAGAGGGTCTGGAGGAAGCGCCATAAATATTCCTCTGATTAAAATCAAGGAAAGGAATATAAAAGGCAGAAGGCAAAAAATCAGAGATGATATAAAAAAATCGGATTGGCTCATTTTTACAAGCGTTACAGGCGCTGAAATTTTTAAAAAGAAAATCATCGCACGAAGTACGAAAACACCGCGCCTCAATGCAAGAATATGCGCGATCGGCGAGGCAACTGGTGAATATCTGCAAAAGAAGGGGTTTAAAGTTGACTTCATTCCCGGGGAATATTCTTCAAAGGGAATTCTTGAAGGATTAAAAAGAAAAGAGATATCAGGAAAAAGGATTATTCTCTTTCGTTCATCAATTGGACTTCCCCTACTTCCCGAAACTCTGAAATCGCTTGGCGCAAAGGTTAAGGAATATCCTCTTTACGATATCGTAACCGCCTATGAAAACAGGAAAATTTTAAATGAGCAAATAAGGAAAAATATGGACATCATCACCTTTACCTCATCCTCTGCAGTGAGAAGTTTCGTAAAACTTGCGGGAAAAAGACAAATGGTCAATATAGTAAAAAATACCCTCTTCGCGGTAATTGGCGATGTTACGGAAAAAGAGCTTGAAAAATTCGATTTGAAAGCAAATATTAAGCCCGAAAAATTTACGATTCCCGACATGGCAATGGCAATAAAGGATTATTATTTTAGAAAGGAGTAAGCGTATATGTTTCCCACAACAAGGATGAGGCGACTGAGGGGGAATCCCCTGTTGAGAAAAATGATTTCCGAAACACGATTGTCTCCTGACGATTTTATATACCCTTTTTTTGTTGTGGAAGGAAAGAAAAGGAAGGAATCCATAGATTCAATGCCCGGCATATTCAGACTTTCCGATGACATTGTTTTGCGCGAGATAAAAAAGCTTAAAGATTCAGGGATAAGAGCTTTTCTTTTTTTTGGAATACCTGAAATAAAGGATGAAAAAGCGTCGCAGGCATACGCGCCCGATGGAGTGATTCAACGTTGCATCGAAAAGATTCGCAAAAAACACGACGATATCTTACTTGTAACCGATGTTTGCCTTTGCGAATATACAAATCACGGACACTGCGGAGTTGTAAAAGAAGGGAAAATACTTAATGATGAAACTGTTGACCTGCTTTCTGAAACCGCCTTGTCCCATGCAAAAGCAGGAGCAGATTTAATTGCGCCCTCGGATATGATGGACGGCAGAGTAAAGGCAATCAGGGAAAAACTCGATGGTGGAGGTTTCAGTCATATCCCAATAATGTCCTATTCGGTAAAATATGCTTCTTCCTTTTACGGACCTTTCCGTGACGCGGCACAATCCGCGCCATCATTCGGTGACAGAAAAACCCATCAGATGAATTTTGCGAATTCACGGGAGGCAATCCGCGCGATGAAAGAAGATATTGAAGAAGGTGCAGACATTGTAATGGTGAAACCGGCACTTCCTTCGCTTGATATTATAAAGTCTGCAAGAGACAGCTTTGACATACCTGTTGCGGCATATCAGGTAAGCGGTGAATACTCGATGATTAAATCCGCTGCCAAATCTGGATATATCGATGAAAAATCCTGCATAATCGAAAGCCTTACTTCAATAAAACGGGCGGGCGCTGATATAATAATATCCTACTTTGCAAAAGATTTACCTAATCTTATCTGATACTTTCATTTTAACGGAATATTACGGAAGGAAGGTGTTCAGGAGGTTTTCTTTTTTAAAAACAGAAACCCCGCACATCCTATCCCAAGAAGAATGAATGATGACGGTTCAGGTATGGGAAATGATTCACCGCCCGTCAATGTGGCATTACCAACTTTAATCTGATAGGCAAGACGTGAATTTTTCGGCGCGCTTCCTATCCACGACATTGTCGATGTTCCTGACATAGTCCAGTCATAATCAAGCAACAAGGAACTTATCTGTAGAATGTCAAGACCTCCCGTATCTCCTGATGTCTGAGAGGACGCACTTCCCACTCCCATATTATTTCCGTTAAAATCGGTGAGAGTAAGATTATCAACTGAAATCGACGAACCTGAATTTACTGCTCTTGTTCTGATAAAAATAGAATTAATCGGTGCAGGGGGAGTGCTCGCATATGAAAGCGTTTGCCCTGAACCGTCTCCCGGAACGCTAAAAATCACATCCCCTGTTGCCGCAGTATATTCAACGAGAAAGGAAACAGCAATTGAGTTGGGCCATGCATAGTTTGCCGATGTAAAAGGTGCCGAAGTGTCCGCGCCAAGGTCAAGTTCGAACGTCGCGTGCCCTCCAAGGTCGCCTATTCTGCCCTCTGCAACAAAGGCTTTGCTGTTAAGCGTATTGTTAAGGTCAATATCCGAAGAAAGATGTGATATGGAAACAGCATTTGCATTTGAATGAGCTAAACAAAAAACCAATGCGGCAGTAAATATCACTAAAAGAAATTTCTTAAATTTTTTCATTTTAATCTTCCCTGAATATTATCTAATTAATTTATTGATTATCGGCAAAAATTCAACACTTTTTTTCATTTTTTTTCCTGGTTTGAAAGAAATTTTAAGCAAAATCGTGTCATTATCGCCAATTAAAATTAATGTAAGAATTAACATACTGATATATTGAAATATATTTCAATATCACGTCTGTTTTAACCTATCTGTAGTTTTCAAAAAATAATATAAGTGTTCAATTATTCGACACTTTTCATACTATTAATAATAATTGTTTGATATTAAAGGAATAAATATATTTTAAAAAATCGACTCTCCCCCCTGCTGTCAGGCAAATAATCTGAATTTGTAAAACTCTCTTAAAACTGTACCTTTTAAAAGGTATAATATGGTAAAATACATAAACCTAAATGATTTGATTTATGTTTTCAAAAAAGCGCGCCATATTGATTTTTGCCATTGCTTCATTTTTGAATGATTTCGGTTCCGACATCATTTATCCCCTTTGGCCTCTCTATGTCACGGAAGTAATGGGCGCTTCAATGATTGCCCTCGGATTTTTGGACGGTTTGGGAAATGCTCTTGTATCGCTGTCTCAGGGATTTTCAGGTTATCTTTCAGACAGACTTCAAAGAAGAAAGATTTTTATCTGGATTGGATATCTCATGGGGTCTTTTTCACGAGTCGGATACGCCGCTTCAACATCGTGGATATGGCTGATTCCCTTCAAAGCATTGGACCGAACCGGCAAAATAAGAGGCGCGCCACGGGATGCAATGGTAGCTGATTTGTCATCGAGCAGCGATATGGGAAGAAACTTCGGATTTTTGCGCGCTATGGACCACGCGGGAGCGCTTCTTGGAATAATTACCGGAGTCTTTCTCATAGGAATACTCGGATACAGAACACTTTTTTTACTTGCAGCGATTCCTTCGCTTTTTTCTGTTTTACTTATTTTAACTTTCATTAAGGAACAAAAAAAGGGAGAGCTAAAAAGGAATCTTTCCCTAAGGAATTTTGATAGAAATTTCTATATTTTTTTATTGGCTAACTGCATTTTTGCTCTCGGGAATTTCAGCTATTCCTTCCTGATAATAGCGGCGCGGAACGAAAACTTTAAAACATCATCTGTCCCTCTTTTATATCTTGTCTTTACATTTATTGCCTCGGTAATGTCTTTGCCTATGGGAAGGATTTCAGACAGGATTGGAAAGAAAGCTACACTGATAATTTCGTATCTGCTTTTTATGTTAACGTGTTTTGGTTTTGCAGTAGCCGGAAGCCGTAAGTTATTTATTATCTTTCTCTTTGTATCATACGGGCTTCACATTGCAGCTTTCGAGCCTTCCGTAAAAGCGCTTGCTTCAAATATCTCTCCTGAAAAACTTCGGGGCACGGCTCTTGGCGTGCTTCAGATGGCAATAGGACTTCTGAGTTTTCCAGCTTCATTTGCAGCAGGCATCTTATGGCAGACAGGAGGAAGAATATATCCGTTCATATTCGCATTTTTTACTTCACTGGGTGCTTCTGTTGTTTTGTTTTTTGTAAAAGAAAAGAAGAGTATAAATCAGGGTCAAATCAGGAAGCAAAGAGAGATTATTTAACTGCCGTTACAAATCCGAGATTTCTGAAAGTTCCGCTTATTCCGGTCAGTGCTTTGTATCTTATTTTCTTAAAACCGGTTTCTTTCAGCCATTGCGACATTTCACCTCTTGAACGCGAATCTCCGCCTTCAGTTTCAATCATCAGAGCGAGCGAGAAAAGCACGGGAAAGAGAGGCCCTGTTCTGTCATCTTTTACAATGGATTCTTTTAATATTATTCCTCCGCCATTCGGAAGATAATCGTAGGCTTTCTTAATCATTTTACGGCAGTTGCTTTCATTGTATCCGTCAAGTACACCGGAGATAAGTATGATGTCAGCACCCTTCGGAAAAGTATCCTGCAGAACATTGCCCTCGTGTATTTTAACTTTATTTCCTGCCTTGTATTTTGAAACAACCTTTCTGGTTATTTTGCAGACAGGAGGAAAATCAAAAACCATTGCTTTAAGATGGGGATATTTTTTTACCGCCATCACGGAGAGTATTCCTGAACCCCCGCCAAGGTCGAGGAGCGTATTGTATTTTGAAAAATCAAATTTTGCAGCAAGTTCTTCTGCAGGTTTTACGCTGTAGCTATGCTGTGCCATCATTGCTGCCTGTGCGATTTTTGAATTTTTTGAGATATTCCCTATTGTGTCTTTCCCCGGACCGAAGACGGGCTGAAACTTGTCTTTTTTTATCACTTCTTCCAGGTTTCCCCATTTATCATAAAGCATATAGTTATATGCTTTCATAAGGTCGCCGAGATATTCCGGCTTTCCGCAGACAAGAAATTTTTCTGCAACAGGAGTGTTAAAATATTTTTCATTTTTGAATTGGAGCAATCCTACGGCAACAGCACCGTTTAAAAGCCGTGTTGTTGACCTTATAGGAAGACGGCATTTTTTTGCCACATCTTTTGCGCTCAGTTTTTTCTTCCCAAGCTTTGTAAAAATATCAAACTCAACGCCGGCAAAAAGGATTTTGGAAAGATGAAAACCTGTTGCAATCTTAATAATTGCATCCGATTGAACGGATTTTTGGGAAGAAGATTTATTGGATTTCATATTTATTTTCTAAGCTCAGATAAAATTTAAGTCAATTAAAATCATTGATAAATATAGGCTTATTTGTTTTTTCAATATGCTTATGACATAAGTCATAGGGACTTCCCCTCTTTTATCCTATGTTTTTTAATACAAGGAAAATATTTTAAATTCAGTTTTGCGAGGATAAGAAAATGAAAAGAAAAATAGTAATAATCGATGAAGAAAAGTGTACCGGATGCGGTGATTGCATTCCGAAATGCCACGAAGGAGCGCTTCAAATTATTAATGGCAAGGCGAAACTTGTCGCGGAAAAATTTTGTGACGGCATCGGAGACTGTCTTGGCAGTTGTTCATTTGATGCCATCAGAGTGGAAGAAGAGGAAGTTTCCGAAGATTATAATGAAGAAGCTGTAAAAACCCATCTCGAGAGTATGGGAAGAAAATTTACTCCCCGGAAGAAAGAAAGCACAAGCAAAAGCCATGACCATTCCCACGGCGGATGTCCTTCGGCGCTTTCAAGACAAATCAACAGGGATTCAAATGATGATTCTACGTCATCGGAAACAAATGAGACATCTCAGCTTAAAAACTGGCCCGTGCAGATTTGCCTTGCCGCACCGCAGGCGCCCTACTTTAACAATGCCCACATACTTATTGCCGCGGACTGCGTGCCTTTTGCATACGCCGGATTTCACGGAAAATTTCTAAAGGACAAGATTCTTTTAATCGGTTGTCCCAAGCTCGATGATGCGCAGTTTTACAGGGAAAAGCTTACGGAGATTTTTAAAAAGAATAATGTTAAAAAAGTATCTATCGCGCATATGGAAGTGCCCTGCTGTTTCGGAATGGAGCAGATTGTAAATGATGCGGTAGCCCATTCAGGCAAAAATATCCCCATTGAAAAAACAATAATTTCCGTTGACGGAAAAATTATGTAATTTTTTTTAACAACTTTATACTTCCATATTTTTACCGCGGAGAAATATAATTACCTGAAGGAAAGAGATTGTTCTGTTATACTTAAATAAATGGAATGAGCAACGCTCAGCATTTCGTCGTCAACGTTCCTGATAATGTTTTATTGAAATGCCTGTTCGAAATGGCGCTTTAACCGGCATCATCTATTACAGGGAGTTGTAATCATGTCTTCGTTCGAGAATAGCGAATCTCCGGCAAAAACAGGACAAATCAACAATCTGTGGACTAGAAAAGATTTTCTTTCGCTCTCAGGATGGGTGCTGGTACTTTCCGTTTTCTTCTCTTCCTTTGCGGCTTTTGTGAGGTTCATGTTTCCAAGGGTTTTATTTAAATCCAAATATTCTTTTAAAGCCGGCTTACCTGATGAATATCCCACAGGCACGGTTAGTGAAAAATTTATAAAATCTCAACGGGTCTGGATTGTAAGAACAGAAGAAGGAATTTATGCTTTATTTGCAAAATGTACGCATCTGGGCTGCACCCCAAGATGGCTTCCGCTTGAGAATAAATTTAAATGCCCCTGCCACGGAAGCGGATTTTACAAAAGCGGAATAAATTTCGAAGGTCCTGCGCCCCGTGCATTGGAAAGGGTAAAAGTTATTCTCTCGGAAGACGGAAATTTGCTTATAGACAAGAATATTAAATTTTTGTTTGAAAAAGATGAATGGGATAAGAATGGCGCTTTTTTAAAAGTATAGGAAACATCAGGGATATGCGGAACTCATTTTTTAAAAGGCTCAGAGACTCAATAGTCACTTCACAGATATGGAGGTCGGTTTTTCGCCATGATTACACTGACACTCCGAAGAACCGTATTCTTCAGATAACAAGCAATGTTTTTCTTCATCTGCATCCTTCAAAAGTTTCAAAACACGCAGTTAAACTGAGCTATACGTGGGGTATGGGAGGAATTACTTTTCTCTTGTTCCTCGTCACTGTTGTAACAGGAGTCGTGTTAATGTTCTATTACAGGCCTACGGGGGAATATGCTTACGCAGATATGAAATACCTTATGTTTGATGTTCCATTCGGCCCTTTAATGAGAAATATGCACAGATGGGCTGCCCACGGAATGGTAATATGTGTCTGGTTTCATATGTTCAGAGTTTTTATGACAGGTTCATATAAGTCGCCAAGGGAATTCAACTGGGTAGTCGGGGTCGTGCTGTTGGTGTTGACACTTCTTTTAAGCTTTACCGGATATCTTCTCCCGTGGGATCAACTTTCAATGTGGGCTGTGACCGTGGGGACAAATATAGCAAAGGCAACTCCATTTTTCGGCCATGAGGGTTTTTTTGGACCTGAGCTTGGCATGACAGCGCGTTACGATGAACGGGCATTTCTTTTAGGCGGGAGCGCTGTCGGGCCTCAGTCATTGTTAAGATTTTATGTGTTTCATTGCATCTTCATTCCTATTATAGCTTCTCTGTTTATGGCGCTTCATTTCTGGAGGATAAGAAAAGACGGAGGAATATCAACACCCCAGCTCGATGCTTCATCTGATAAACAGATATCATCAGAAGAGGAACAATCCCAAAAAAAGAAAATCAGGCAGATAGAAAAAGTTCATGTCTGGCCCAATCTCGTAAGGATGGAATTCCTTGCCGTGCTTGCTGTTATGATTATTTTAATCATTTGGTCTATAACGGTTAATGCGCCCCTTGACGAAGCGGCAAATCCCACAAAAACGCCCAACCCTGCCAAAGCTCCCTGGTATTTTGTTGGGATTCAGGAAATGCTTGGATATTTCGATCCCTGGATTGCAGGCGTAGTTTTTCCCGGACTGATAATCATCGGGTTAATGGTTATTCCTTATGTTGATGTCAATCCAAAAGGGAACGGATATTTTACGTTTAAAGAGAGAAAGTTCGCTATTTTAAATTTCTTTTTCGGTTTTTTTATACTCTGGTTCGGGCTCATTATAACCGGTGTTTTCTTGAGAGGACCGGGCTGGTATTTCTTCTGGCCATGGCAGGAATGGGACCCTCATAAGACAGTGGCTCTTACCAACATTAATCTTTCTCATGCTTTCGGCATCAGAAATTCTGTTACGGCTTCCATATTCGGGGCGGCGGTATTTTTCGGGTATTATTCTCTGGGTGCAATAGTCTACTTTCTAAAGCGCAAGAGTGAAACTATACGGAAAATGGGAGTTATAAGATATGCTGTTGTGGCATTCCTCTTCTTAACCATGATGGCTCTGCCAATAAAAATATTTCTCAGGATTGTTTTTAATATTAAATATATATGGGTAACTCCCTGGTTTCATATTTAGAAATCATATATGAATAATAGTGAAAATCAAAAATCGTACAGAGTGCATTTTTTCCTATTATCACTTCTTTTAGCGTTATCTTTCATTTGGTCAATCTATGATGAATCAATTACCAGAAGGCCATGGAAAGGTTATCAGGAAGAATTTTTTCATCTTGAAGGTAAGAAACTTCAGCAAGAATTGGATGAGATAAACAAAAATCTCGACACCTCGGAAATCAATAAGATGAGAAGTAAGCTCGAGAAACTCACCCTGCAGTTTTATGTAAAGGAAAAGAGTCAGGAGTACCGTGATGAAATTAAAGAGCTCGATGAAAAAAACACCCGGTTTTCCGAAGAATTTCAGAAACTGCAATTTGCCAAAAGTCTCGTTGAAGAATCCTATTATCAGTACCAGCACGCCTTCGATACAGGAAAGAATTATGAACCTCAAAAAGAAAAATGGGAAAAGCTCTACGATATAGCAAAAAAAATGGAATCCGATGTGGATAGGGCAAAAGCAGAAAGGGATGAGATAAGGATAAAAGTTAAAAATTATAAGAAAGAAATAGCAGAAATTGAGGATAAATTAGAAATCTATGAGAAGGACAAAAGGGAAATTGAAAACAAAATTAATATGCTATCTTTAAAATCCCCTCAAATTAATCAGATAGTTATTCAGGATTTTGACAAAAATAATTTTGATGAACCTGTTCTCAAAGTAGACAGGTGCCTTTCATGCCATATGGCCTCTGACAGGAAAGGATTTGAGGATTTTAAAGAACCCTTCAAAAGCCATGTTAATTTTGATGTATTTATCAACAAACATCCTGTTGAGAAATTCGGATGTACTGTCTGCCATAACGGACAGGGAAACGGACTAACATTCTATGACGCAGGACATACCCCCCCAAATGAAGATACTGGGAAAAGATGGGAAAAAAAATACAACTGGAAGCCGATTGCATACTGGGAAAAACCGATGCTGGCAGGCGATTATATTCAATCTTCCTGCAGAGAATGCCACTTTCTGGAAGAAGATATCCCGTTGGCACCCGTTCTTTCGGAGGGGGTTACACTATTCAGAGAAAGATTGGGATGTGCTAACTGTCATTTTATTAAAGGATATGAGAATGTTAATAAAATAGGACCCGAATTGAAAAATGCAGGCAGTAAAGTAAATCCCTCATGGCTTTTTCAATGGATAAAAAATCCAAAATGGCATCATAAAAAAACAAGAATGCCTAACTTTAAGTTATCCGACGAAGAGGCAATTTCCATAACCTCTTATCTGATGAACCTGAAAGGAGATAAAAGCTGGGATGTCTATAGACTGAAAAAAGGAGTTATCGGCAACAAGAGACTAATCGCAAAAGGTAAAGAGTTGGTAACGAACATAGGATGCAACGGATGTCATTCAATAGGCAAAATTGAAGTATATAAGGATGAAACAAGAGATGCGGCGCCAATACTGACAAATATCGGAAATAAGGCAACTCCCGAATGGATTTTGAACTGGATATTGAATCCCGCGGGATATTCTCCAAAAACTCTTATGCCTAATTTCAAGTTGTCTCCCAAAGAAGCTGAATCTATAGTTGCGTATCTCTATAGTCTCAGAGATCCCGGATTCAGGGAGATGGATGGTTTGAAAGAGAAGATATCCGATAAAGCTGAAAGCGATAAGGGATTAAAAATAATATCTTATTATGGATGTTATGGGTGTCATAATATTCCGGGAACGGAAAAACTCGGGCAGGTTGGCGCGGAACTCAGCAACTTCGGGAATAAGGAGCTTTATGAACTGGCCTTTGGATACGCGTCAGATGTAGAGAGAAGTTGGTTCGGCTACACTCAGGCAAAAATTAAAACCCCGAGGATATTTGAGACCGAGATGATTAAGCCAAAGATGCCTTTTTTTGGATTGTCCGATGATGAAACACAGGCTTTAACAATTCTCCTTAAGAGCTTCACAGAGGACAAAATACCAAAGAAATTTACAAGAGGAATCTCATCTGATTATGCAAATATCCAGAATGGAAGGATAATAATAAAAAAATATAATTGTATCGGATGTCATGAGA
Organism: uncultured bacterium; assembly: GCA_964549305.1. GTDB lineage: Bacteria > Schekmanbacteria > GWA2-38-11 > GWA2-38-11 > J061 > J061. Next base: position 4,443 of record CAZJVM010000055.1, on the reverse strand, counting down.
TTGAGGATGGATGGGGTGGAGAAAATATTCTTATTCCTTTAAATAACAAATATGATGGCTCGGAAGTAAAAAACTATTCAGCTCCATCACTGATTGACGAGGGTAAAAAAGTGCAGTCAGAATGGCTATTTAAATATATGCATTCTCCTTATTCAATACGCCCGTGGCTGAAAATGAAAATGCCTGTATTCAATTTTAATGACGAGCAGGTAAACGCCATAGTAAAATATTTCCAATTCATATCAGGGGAGGATGTTTTTTATCATTTCTGGAAACAGAGGGATTACACAGGGAAAGAAGTGAAAAGGATGAAGGCACTATTTAATGCTTTTCAATGCCGGAAATGTCATCAATTTGCAAAAGGCAGAAAAAATGTTTCTCCCGCGGAACTTGCACCTGACCTTTCGCTGACTAAAGAAAGGCTGAAACCTAAATGGCTGGAAGAATGGCTTGCCAATCCTCAGAGTTTGCAGAAAAACACAAAGATGCCAAATTTCTTTTTTGATATTGATGAAGAAGACGGCGAAATTATTGAACTTTTACCGGATCCTAAGGAAAATATAGAACTTTTAAAAGATTATCTTTTTATTATGCAGTAATATAATTTGATGTGTCCGGAATAAATGAAAACCGGAGCGGATTTGCTGTTGAGTGTGAAAATGCTGTATAAATATCGTATATGTATAAAAGAACAGTTTCATTATAAGTATAACTTGAAAATAGAAGAATAAAATCGGATTGTTTTAATATGAACAGTTTAAGATTTGAAAAATATAAGGGGAGGTAAAATATGAGAAGACATTGGATGTCTATATCGATGATTGCTTTAGCATTTTTGTTAATATGCAGTCCTATGCTTTGGGCTTATGAAGAGGTTGATGTTTTAAACGGAGGCAGTATTGCCGGTCAGGTTAAATTTACAGGGAAAACCAAATCTGTAACTTCATTAGGAGTTACAAAAGACAATAACTTCTGCGGCAAAGAGAAAATAAATGAGAAATTAATTGTTTCTGAAAAAGGCGCCGTGAAAAATGTAGTGGTCACTATTGAAAATATTGAGAAGGGTAAGAAAATTCAAACTGGTGATTCCGGCTTGGCAAATAAAAATTGTGTTTATGTTCCCCATGTTCAGGCAATGGTTGCAGGCACGTATCTTGATATATCAAATGCTGACCCCATTCTTCATAATACGCATGGATATCTGAATGGAGTAAAAACTGTGTTTAATATTGCCCTGCCGATGAGGAATCAGAATGTCAGGAAAAAAATTAAAAACCCGGGACTTATTAATGTTTCCTGTGACGCGGGGCACAAATGGATGTCTGCCTATATTGCTGTTGTTGACAATCCTTACTTTGCAGTTACCGATGAGAATGGAAATTTTGAAATTTCTAATATTCCTTCCGGGAAATATCAGTTAAAAGCATGGCATGAAACTCTGGGGACTCAGATTATCGATGTAAATGTAAAGGAGAATGGGAAGGTGAACATTCTTTTTGATAAATTGCAGAAGTAAATAAATTTCCTTCTCTGCTTTTTAGATACTGCATAGTTGCAAATATAATTTCCATTCGTTTGAGAGTCGAGTTTAAATGTAATCGTATATGCCAATATTTTTAATCAGCATCGTTTCCATAGCGGTAGGCAGTTTAATTATCTTTTTGTTAATGAATAAAAAGTCTACTCTGGAAACTCCTGAGAAACAGTTTTATTCTGAGGCGGACAACGGGAAGATAAGTAACCTTCTCAATATGCCGCGGGAGAAGTTCACAGAATTAATAAAAAAATTATTAAATAGTCTTGGATTTGAAATTGAAGAAATAACAATATTTGATTCAGGAGAAACGGATTTTCTGGTTTTTGATTCGGACCCTGTAAAGGGAGGAAAATTTGTTGTTCACTGTATATGTTTTGAAAAAAATAAACTGATTGATTCAACATATGTTTTAAAACTGCTGGACAATGTGAAAGGGGAATCAGCGCTAAAAGGAATTCTGCTGACGCCGCATTTTTTCACCGTGGAAGCTCTAAATGCTTCCTATGGCGTACAACTTGAATTGATTAACGGGGAAAAACTTGTTTCCCTTTTAGAAAAGTTTAACTTGGGCGCTGAATCAATGGCATAGGATTATTATGGATAGCTCCTATTTTTCCATCTCATTAATTACTTCATCAACCTTGTTCCCGCTGATGAGTTTATCGTTTTTTAAAGCTTTTTTAAAAGAGAACCAGCACAGATAAATTGCGACAAGGCACATAAGAGCAACCGGTATGTTGTCCGGAGAGGTAAGAATTTTTAAAAAATTTTCCATTATATATTTCCAGGTTATATGATAAATTTACTATTTGGATATTTTTTAATCAATGGTTTTTGAAGTTTTTCGCGGTAAAAAATTGCCTTTGCTTCCAGTTATGAATAAAGTATATTATGACTCGTAAACACAAACAACCACCTGATTCTAAAAAGACAATCCTGCATTTTTGAATTAGAATGAGATGGACTTGAATCTTATATATGTCATTGACTGTAAAAGGAGAAATCAATGTCGGCTGATAAATTTATAGAAGATAAGGAACAGAAGGTAACAATAGATGGTGAAATAGACGGAAAGAGCGGAGAGCTTGATTTCAATACTCTTAAATCAGGCGGAGTAATAAAACAGAAGCAGAAGGAGCTTTTCACTGTTCGTCTGCGCTGTCCCGGAGGCAGGGTCCCCGTTGACCGGCTTGAAAAGATTGCTCAGGTAGCAAAAAAATACGGAGGAGATTTCATTCATATCTCTGTCCGCCAGTCTATTGAAATAACCTATGTTAATTTTCATGACCTTGGCAGGTTGAAAGCAGACCTTGATGCAATAGGACAGGAAATTGCCTCCTGCGGACCGCGCGTGAGAGTCCCCACTGCCTGTGCGGGATGCGAATACAACCCTAACGGACTTACAAACACGCAGGCAATGGCAGAAATGATTAATAAGGATTTTTTCGGCAGAGAATTTACCCATAAGTTCAAAATGTCATTTTCCGGCTGTCCCATTGACTGCGCCAGAACAAATGAAATGGATTTAGGTTTCCAGGGTGCAGTAAAACCGATATGGCATGAGGATGCCTGCACCGGATGCCGTCTTTGTTCTTTTACCTGCACTGAGGGCGCAATAACGGCGGATAAAGAGACGGGACATCCTGTTCTCGACAGGGCAAAATGTCTCCATTGCGGTGATTGTATCAGGACCTGTCCGTCAGGCGCCTGGGAGGAAGATATAAAGGGGTGGAAGATAAGGGTCGGAGGAAAACACGGCAGACATCCCATTTGCGGAAGCAGGATAGCGGAGTTTGTCTCTGATGATGAGATTCCCGCAATTATAGATAAGATTCTCGAATGGTATAAAATCAATGGCAAAGGCAAAGGCCGAAAGAGAATCGGGACTCTTCTTCTTCAGGATGGCGCCTGGGATGATTTTTTGTCATTTGTAAAACCGGTGCTGGGGGATAAGGCTGTGGTGGATGCTCTGCCGCCGGCTACTATTGATATGCATTTTGAGAGATAAGACAACACAGCATAAAAAACTGTCTACGGCGTTATATATCGCGCCTCGTCACTGCGACGTACAAACGCGTACGCCTCATTCCTCATCGCTCATATGCCTTGTATCCAATTCTTTCTACTGTGCTGTCAGAGTTGTGTGTTTTAACCCCTTTTAAAAAGTTCAGGTGAGAGAAGGAGGAGACTGAGGGTTAAGAATTTATCGATGTCCGAAGTCAGACGCTTCAGCGGATGACAAGTTTAGATAAATTTACCGAAGGATGACTGAATGAACCGCCCGGAACTTTTTGCGGGGGTGTCCTTTTCTTGGTTACGTTCTTTTGGACAAGCAAAAGAATGAACAAACAAACACAAGGGGTCACCCATTATGCTTTATTTCTTACCTTCTGCAGTTGCCTTTAGTTTGGCGGTGTTTATTATTTTGACCTTCTTGCCCTTGAAATCGATGATGTTCTTTTCCTTCATCTTCTTGAATGTGCGATAGAGAGTCTCATTTACCGTTCCTAATTTCCTTGCAAGCTGTACCTTGCTTATTCCGATTTCAAAAACGGCGCCGTCCTTTACTTCCACGGCTTTATTCTTTTTTATTTCTGCAATCAGAAACCCCGCAAGCCGTGAGGACACTTCTTTCAGAGAAAGCTCTTCTATCATCTTGTTAAACTGCATAAGATACCTTGAAAGCGAAGCGAGCATTTTAAGGGAGAGGTCGGGATACTTTCTTAGGAGTGCAACGAATTTATCCTTTGGAATGTAAATAAGCGCCGAGTCTTCTATCGTTTCCGCATAGGCGGGATAATTTCCTCCCGAGAAAATCGCCGCTTCCCCGAATGTTTCACCTTTTTCTATGATATGAAGAATCTGTTCCTTGCCGTCATTTGAAAGCTTATAAATTTTCACCTGCC
>CAZJVM010000054.1:0-16922 GCA_964549305.1 uncultured bacterium | reverse complement strand
AAAATCATTTGAATCAGTTGTCCCTGCAATGAATACATTTCCTGAATAATCCAATGATATAGCTTTAGCAATGTCTGTTTTTTCACCTCCAAATAAAAGTGTTGCCTGAGGTGAAGAATTCAGATTTCCGTTTTTAAATTTCATCACAAAAACATCCGTACCTATCCCTTTATTTTCTTTGTAGTAGTTTTTAGAATCACGGGCGAAATCAAGAGAATCGGTTGTACCGCAAATAAAAATATTGTCATCAGCATCTTTTGATATTGAATATGCTATATCATCAGATACTCCTTTTATATTCCCGCCAATAAAAGTCGAGGCAAGGAGAGGGTCGATTATGAGAGGATAATTTTTGTTGTATGGCGAAACACTGAAACCGTATGACATTCTGCTGTCATTTAATTTATACTCCGCTTCAACTTCCTTTTTTTCACCATCAATCAACTGATAGGCATAGGGTTTTGTAAAAGCGATATTTGGCAATGAGTCCGAAACAATTTTTCCTCTGTCATCAATTGTGAGTTTGCCTGCGTTTTCTATAACAACTCTGATATCCTCTACTCTTCCCCCGGGGTTTACCGTAAAAACCTTCTCAATGTTTTTGCCGTACGCGTGAAGTTTTAATTCTATATTGTCATATACTTCGCCGTATGAAACCTCATTCCACGATGAAATCCCCGTCTTCCAGTTCTCTTTACTTCCGACAAAATAATTCACCTTTGTCGGTGATTTTTCAGTGCCTTTGACAATACATACTTTCGCACCTGAAAGATGCTCTGAAATTATTGAAGAATCGGAAGCATTATTATCCTGAGGTGAATACCCTGCCGAAACATAATCCGCCTTCTCAGATGAATTCTTCGTGAATAAGTAAAGAATTTCCCCGTTCTTCGTTATGTAAACATTCCCCGCAAAGGTGTTTGCGTAGAATTTGACATCATCGTTTCCAACAAGTCCGGTGTTTTCGATAAAGGGAATGCGAAGTTTTGCGGTTTTGGAAAGGATTTCGCCTTTGTTGCTTATTTTATTATCCGCATTTTTAGAAGATAGCGATGACTTATCATTACTTGATTCATAGATAAATAAAGCTGAAAAAAGCAATAATAGAGTAATTAGAGCGGTGATAAAAAATAGCTGTCTCTTTCTTCCTGACATAATATTAAATATCATACCAAATTAGATGGTTGTCAAATAGTATTGCAAAAGAAGTGGCATCAATTAGACTAAAAAAAAGCAATGCTAATAAAGTGAGATTTTTACGGAATTCTGAAAAAATATGTCAACAATGAAAATTTGGTCCCGTTATTTCTTTTTTTCATTGTCTATGGCTATATAAAATATTAATGTTAAAATTCCTGTAGAAATAATTTATCCGGAGGTAATCATATGTCATTCAAAAATAAAATGCTGATAGGCAATAAATGGATTTCCAAAAAAGAGACTTTCCCCGTCACAAATCCCTATAACGGAAAACATCTTGCTTCAGTGCCTTCAGGCGACAGCAAGGATGTTTCACGCGCTATAGCAACGGCGGAAAAGGCGTTCAGGACATTTAAAAATATGCCCGCCCATCAGAGGGCATCAATACTTGAAAAAACGGCGGAACTCATTTCAAAAAACGCGGAAGACATTGCGAAGACCATTTCACTTGAATCGGGCAAGGCAATCACTTACTCCCGTGCGGAAGTCGCAAGGTCAATCGACACTTTCAAATTTTCCGCAGAAGAAGCGAAAAGAATTCACGGCGAAGTCATTCCCATGGATGCGTCTCCTGCGGGAGAAAACCGCCTCGGATTTTATATGCGCGTGCCAAAAGGCGTAATTGCCGCAATATCGCCCTTTAATTTCCCCCTTAACCTCGTTGCTCACAAGGTAGGTCCCGCAATTGCCGCGGGAAACTGTGTTGTGCTGAAACCAGCTTCAACAACTCCCCTTACGGCGTTAAAACTCGGCGAAATAATGCTGAAAGCGGGGCTTCCCGCGGGAGTGCTGAATGTAGTAACGGGAAGCGGAGGTAATGTGGGAAATCCCCTTGTAACAGATGAACGAATTTCAATGATTACCTTCACCGGAAGTATGGCAGTTGGCAAAGGGATAAAGGAAAAATCGGGGCTTAAATTCGTGACTCTCGAGCTTGGGTCAAATTCCGCGGTAGTCATTGACGAGGGAATTGACTACAAAAAAGCGATACCCCGAATAATCATAGGCGCCTATTACAATTCGGGACAAACCTGCATTTCCGTACAGAGAATCTATGTCCACAAATCACTTTACAAAAAATTTATCGCTGATTTGAAAAATGCGGTGAGAAAAATCAAGGTTGGCAATCCTCTTGACAAAAAGGTGCTTTACGGACCTCTGATTGAAGAAAAGGAAGCGGCGCGCGTTGAAGAATGGATTTCTGAAGCGCAAAAATGCGGAGCGAATTTGGTCAGCGGAGGAAGAAGAAAAAAATCAGTGATACCGGCAACGGTGCTTTCAGATACCGCTTCGGATATGAAGGTCGTAAAAGATGAGATATTTGCCCCAGTCGTCTCTGTTATGCCATTCGGAAATTTTGATGAAGGTCTTTCACTTGCAAATGACTCAATCTACGGGCTTAACGGAGGTGTTTATACAAATAGCATCGGGCGGGCGATTCAGGCAATCAGGGAATACAAGGTAGGAAGTCTTATGATAAACGACATTCCCACATTCCGTGTCGACCATATGCCATACGGTGGTGTGCGCGCGAGCGGAATCGGACGGGAAGGACCTAAGTTTGCAGTGGAAGAAATGACCGACATAAAAATGATTAGTATTTTACATTGATTTAAACGCTCAGAGGAACACCTATTCCCTTCACCAAAATACAACTGAATCTACCGAATCTCATATCGGTATTGAGGTTTGTTTTAACTCCACCCCTTCTTATCCTCCTTACTCTTTTCCACGTGAACGCTTCCGCAAAGGAGGTTTCACTTCACGGCTTTTTCATATTGATGATTTTTTTACTGATTGTATCAAGTGACATTGTTGACGGTGTCGTGGCAAGAAAACTTGAAATCGAATCTGAAACAGGAAAGCAGTTGGACATTCTCGCGGACTTCTTCTACAGATTTTCACTTATTTTCTATTTTAGCATCACCGGAAAAACCCACTACATCCTGCCTGTGATATTTGTCGTGATTTTTCTTTTATTCATTTTCGATTTTACACCCCTTAAAATATTAAAGTCTCACAGGCTTCTTTACTACTCGGGAAGGAGTGTTCCCTTTTCCGTAACTATTCTTTTAGGCGCGCTTTTATTGACTGAAGTATTCCCTGAATCTTATATCATTAATATTATTGCACCACTCCTCAATTACTGCGTTTATTTCATTTGTGCCATCGCTCTCATTGTGAAATGCTTCTGTTACTCTGATAACTCGTGGAAGATAACGAGGGTTTAACCGCCGGCACAAAAGATTTTAATTAGCTTTCTTTTAAGTTTGACAAAGTTTTAATAAAAAATAAGAATTAAAACAGCAATTGAATCGTAATTTTAGTGATGCCAGCATTGTAAAAGCTGTCGGGAGGGTACAAACGCCTTTCCTCTAAACCAATATTCTTGGAGAATTGCCGGTTATGAACAAAGCCAAAAACATCAAAGAACTGAAGGAAAGCGGATACACTTCAAAGCCTATTCAGGTTGAACTGAGAAACAACATAATAGAAAAATTAAAAACGAAGGAGAATATATTTCCGGGAATCATCGGCTATGACAATACCGTCATTCCACAGATTGAAAACGCTATTCTCGCGGGACACCATATAATTTTTCTGGGAGAAAGAGGTCAGGCGAAAACAAGAATAATCCGGTCGCTTATAAATCTTCTCGACCCCTTTATCCCCACAATAAAAGGATGCGAAATATGCGATGACCCGCTCACTCCAATTTGCCGCGCATGCAGAGAGAAAACAGAAAAAGACGGTGACAGTGTGGAAATCGAATGGATTCCGAGAGAAAACAGATATGCCGAAAAGCTTGCTACCCCCGATGTTTCCATTGCGGACATTATCGGTGAAATTGATCCCATCAAAGTTGCCGAGGGCAGATACCTTGCCGACGAGCTTACTATACACTTTGGACTAATACCGCGATCAAACAGGGGAATATTTGCCATAAACGAACTTCCCGATTTACAGGAAAAAGTTCAGGTGGGTCTCTTCAACATTATGGAAGAAGGAGATGTGCAGATAAAGGGTTACAAGGTCAATCTTCCTCTCGATATCTTCGTCGTGGCAAGCGCAAACCCGGAAGATTATACCAATCGGGGAAGAATCATAACCCCTCTGAAAGACCGTTTCGAATCGCAGATAAGAACGCATTATCCGGAATCTATCAAAGATGAAATCGCCATAATGGAACAGGAAAAAGAATCTTTCTCAGACCGTCCCGCGGAAAATCCGCCTGAGTTTATAAAGGAAATAATCGCTGAAATCACTATGGGCGCGCGGAAAAACCCCGACGTAAATCAAAGGTCGGGGGTAAGCGTGAGAATGACTATCGCGAATTATGAAAACCTGATGAGCAATGCCGAAAAGCGCGCCATAGTTAACGGCGAAAAAGAGACAGTACCAAGGTTGAGTGATTTTCACTCCCTATTCGCTTCCACAAACGGAAAGATAGAATTCGAATATACGGGGGAAGACAAAAAAGATTCCGAGATGATAAACAAAATTATTTCAAAAGCCGTAAAAACGGTTTTTGAAAGATATTTTACGCCTGATACCCTTGAATCGGTTGTTGAAAGCTTTAAAAACGGTTGGGTTGCCGAAGTTTCCGATGTAATGCCTTCAGGCGAATATATGGACTGCCTTGAGGAAATAAAAGGGCTCAAAAAAAATGTATCGAAACTACTCAACGGGTCAAAGAGCAATGCCCAAATCGCATCTGCAATAGAGTTTATTTTTGAAGGCCTTCATCTCTACAACAAGCTAAACAAAAACGAAGCAGATAACAGGATTGTCTACAGATGAAAAAATACCATTATTCCGAATGGGACGGCACGCAGGCAAAGCTCGATTTGGATGATGATGAACTCTTCGACAAACTTTCGGAGTTTTTCCTGCAGGAAGGCGATATCAATTCCGCGCTTCAGTGGCTAATAATGGAATACCTGAAACAGAATCCGGGTATTCAGCTGATGTCGATGAATCAATACCTCGATTACCTTAAAAACCTCAAAAAAGAATATTTTGACCGTTTCAATATGGACTATGCCCTCGATGACATTAAAGAGGAAATAGACGAAATATTGGAAGAAGAACTCAGGGAAACAGAAAAACAGCTGAAGGGTTCACCTGATGCGAAAAGAAAGCTTGCCGAGAAGGAGTTTTGGCTCAGAAATCTTCCTGAGAAATTAAGCAAAAAAATAGACGCTCTTAAATATCACGATTTTGTAAGCACCAAGGCAAAAAATCAATTTGACAAGCTCCTTACAAAACTTGAAGACCTTCGGGACCTTGAAAGTTTTCTCGATGAGTACGGCAGTAAATTCAACGGTGAAACGCCTCTCAATTTCGAGCAGGCAGTTGAGCTGATGAAGGAATTTAACCGCCTCGACAAATTGCAGAAAGATATACTTCACGGAAATTTCCTTCAGGTAAATATAGAAGACGTAAATTTCTTTTTGGACCCTGATATGGCGAAAATACTCGAATATCTGCAGACAACCGTCAACCGCCTTGAAAATGCGGGATACCTCAATACCGAAGGCAACAGCATTGATATAACCGCGAAGGGAATAAGGAGAATCGGACACAACGCTCTGCAAAGTATTTATGCCAAGATGAAGAAGGATCAGTTTGGCGCGCACGAAACGAATCACTCGGGAGTTGGCACCGTCAAACCCGATGTGATAAAGAAATATCAGTTTGGCGACCCTTTCAATATAAATATCGGCGCTACCCTGATGAATTCCCTCAAAAGGGGAAATATGGGAAAATCCGTCAAACTCAATGCATCGGATTTTGAAATTTTCGATATCGATTATTCGGCACATTCGACAACCATAATGCTCATAGATATGAGCTTCTCGATGGCATGGGGTGGGAGATTTTCAAGCGCTAAGCGCGTGGCAATAGCTCTTGACCACCTCATAAGCACGAAGTTTCCAAAGGATGATTTTTATATAGTGGGATTTGCTTCGCGGGCACGCCTCATAACGAAGAAAGAGCTTGCCCATCTGATGCTTGTTGACGGAAGCAAGGACATAGGCAACGCCTTCACAAACCTTCAGGACGGACTTCGCCTCGCCTCAGACCTCGCATCAAAACACAGGTCTAAAAACCAGCAGATAATCCTCATAACAGACGGACAGCCAACGGCATATTTTTACCGCAATCAACTTCAGTTTGAATGGCCTATCGGATTCGGCGGTGTATCTCCCCGGGCATGCAAGGAAACGATGAGGGAAGTACACAGATGCACGAGGAAAGAACTGACAATCAACACTTTTATGCTCGACAGCACACCGTCGCTGAAATCATTTATCCAGAAGATGACAAAGATTAACAAGGGACGGGCTTTCTACACTACACCTGCGGACCTGGGTCATTATATTCTCGTTGACTATGTTGACAAAAAAAGAAAGAGAGTCAGCTAAGCAACTCTCTTCTTACTGTTTGATTCCATCTGAAATCATAAAAAAAGCAGGTACAGAGACCTTCCCTGCTAAATATTTTTTAGACTATTTTCTCGTAGATGGGTTTCAATCCAAGTCGGTTGACGAGATGATAGAGGTGCTCGTGCTCACCTGCCTCGTTTTTAATCATATCAACAGATGCCTCGAGTGCTTTCATCGCAGTTTCAAAAGGTTCGTTCTTGAAAAGCTCCTTCGCGTCTGTATGCCATCTGCCGAATCTTCCTCCCACCAGAGTCCTTACACCCTGCTTTTTGTTTTTAATTGCGTCAACAGGACACGCCTGGACACAGGCACCGCATATTACGCAGGCACGAGTGTTTAGTCTTAGTTTTCCGTGTTTCATAAGAAGCGCGTCATCGGGGCATACTTCAACGCACTTTCCGCACTGATTGCATTTGTCGTGATCGATTTCGGGTTCGATAACGCCGTAAAAACCAAAATCCTTTGTCTCCGCGGAAGAGCAGTTATTAGGACAGGAAGAAATTGACACGGTGAAAAAATTATGGGGCATAAAAGGTTCCGTTGTTTTGTCAGCAAGCATTTCGGTTAGTTTAATTTCCTCCAGTTTTTCTTTTACTTTTTTGCCTGCTTCCTTCACATCCAAGATCTGGCGCGGACAACCGAAAAATCGCTGATGGCAAAGTTCGACTCTGAAAAGCGAGGGTCCTTTGTTAAGTTCTATTTCCGGGTCAACGTCATCATCTGATTTGCCGTCACATCTCGCGCAACTGATTCTTTCCTTGTAGGAATCACCGAGCATTTCGAAATAATCATCGCGAGTCCTGTTCATATGGTCCATTGTAACAGTATCTGCACCGTCTGCCCGCGCAATTTTTTCAGCATAGAGAGTGGTCATATCCTTGATGATTTCCGGTACCGGTATTACATTGATTGCTTCCTGTGCGTCTTCTGCCCATTTCATATCAAATACCTCCTTAGTTATTTTCAATTTTTCTATTAATAATTTTAATCCTGAATTTCCATCATTTTATTTTTTAAAATGTAAAATTTTATCCACATTTTATTATTATCTTCTATCTGCGCATCTCAATTCTTGACGAGTAAAAGGCGCGCTGTTATCATAATGATTGCCACAGAAGTAAATCCTTTATCAGGGAGATATGAGATGAATGAAGTAAAGCTGAACAATATAAAAGATATTCTCGCAGTGGACAAGAGTGAAATGTACCACGAATTAGACAATCTGCCTGACAATTTTACTTTGGATTCGAATATATCGCTTCCTTCCGAATACGCAAATGTGAGAAAGATAATCATAGGCGGAATGGGAGGTTCGGGAATATGCGGTGATGTCATAGACACGCTCTTTTCGGACATTATCAAAGTTCCTATCGTTGTTGTCAAAGATTATCATCTACCCTCTTTCGTTGATTCTTCCACTTTAGCGATAATTATCAGCTATTCGGGAAATACGGAAGAAACTCTTTCGTTAATGGAAGGATGCGCGAAAAGAAAGGCAAAAATAGTGACTCTGTCAAACGGCGGAGAAATGATGATGAAGTCCGAACAATCTGGAATACCTTTTATTAAAGTGAATGATAGTCTTATGCCAAGGACCGCCCTTGGAAACCTTCTTGATCCTCTGTTAAAAATATTCAGACACCTTTTTCCGAGAACAATTCAGGAAAGTCAGATAAGGGAAACAATCGAGCAGTTAAAGATATTTAAAAACCTCTATACTCTTTCTTCACCTCTTCAGGAAAATAACGCAAAAAAATTCGCCCTGAAAATCAAGGATGCGGATATTTATGTTTTTGGGTCAAAAAAGTTTACTTCAGCATCGGCTACAAGATGGAAAACCCAGTTTAACGAAAATGCAAAAATTAATGTTTATTTCAACACATTTCCGGAATTGTGCCACAATGAAATAATCGGGCTTGTGGATGACCCCGCAAAAAAAGGGAAAAATATCGTAGTTTTCGCCCTTCGCTCAACGGAAGAAAGCCCTATGCTGAAACGATCAATAGATGTGGCTCTTGACATATTCAGAAGCTTTGGTCACGAAGTAATCAATATCTGCGGAAAAGGCGAATCTCGTCTTTCCTGCCTCATGACGCAGTGCTATCTCGGCGATTGGATGAGCTATTATCTTGCAATTCTAAGGAAGGTAAACCCTACCCCGGTTGCCTCAATAGACCAGTATAAACAAAAGAAAAAGGACGCGTCTATTCAATAGGTTATGGCATATTTATTAAAGAATTAATTGATATTGGGCATATCTAAATAAATAGGCATTTACCTCATCATTACGTCATCTTCCAGTACCTCATTACGTCATCTTCCAGCTTGACTGGGAGATCCAGAAAAACAAAAACTGGATTGCCCGATCGGTGTCGGGCAATGACTGCGTGTTTGTGGATTGCCCGGATTGTTCAGGCAATGACCGGGGATGTTGATACCCCCCGTGGGATGACAAAAACAGCTCTCATATCAGACAATAAAAAAACGGGACAGCCGATTTGACTGCCCCGTTTATAATATCGAAATAAATTGTTCCTCTTATTTAGTTCTTTTGTATTTCACCCAATTACCTACTTTTGAACCACCTTCAGTGCTTGTATAAATCATTTTCAGTCCCTTTTTACCCTTCTTGCGCAGTTTGACCATAACATAGTCACTCGGAGTCAATCCCTGTGATGACGGTGAAACGCCATCCATTGTCAGCAAGTTATTGGCAACTTTACCGTTTGATTTTACGGTACCCGTAAAAGTAAGTGAAAGTACGGTTTCTCCATTTGCGATTGTCGCAACTGTACCTGACAGGGCATCGCCTTTCTGTGATATTTTGTATTTGATTGTATAGGTTACTGAGTTGCTCTCAAGCTTCCCTTTGAATTTGCCTGCAAATGGTTTATTCTTTTTATAGCGGAAAGATTGCTGTCCCGCGTCGGAATTGAATGCAAAACAAACTGCAAATACTAAAAATGTCGAAATGATGATTCTTTTCATTTTCATATGCAACCTCCAAAATTAAGTTTTCAAAAAGCTTCTGTTATCGTTATTTAAAATGATAATCTTAAAATTTATAGCCAATGCTTATTGATGTAAGATTGGCAAATGTCCTGTATTTCGCGTCAAAATCAAACATATTGTTGAATCCTGCTTTCGATGTATGAGTCGAAGCTGTCTCAAAAAAGAGCGCCATATTCGATATATCAAAGGTCCATTTGTCCCATTTATATCCCAAGCCGAGGGTTACAGCGTGTTTGTCGCTGTCAGGCACAAGAGGGTCAAGCCGGTTATTTTTAATACACGTAGGGTCATAAGCATACCCTGCCCTCAGTGAAATATTGTCATTTATCTTGTAATCGGCACCTGCCCTGTATGTTATTGTATCCTTCCAGTGAGAATTAAGTTTCACGCCGTTAACGCGCTTGTCTTCAAACCTGATTCTAATTGTATCAAACTGTGACCATCCCCGCCAGTCTATATCAAATTCAAGAGTAAGTTTATCGGTAGGGCTGAATGCAATCCCCGCAAGCAGTTGAGGCGGCATTGTTATTTTTGCTCTTACATCGGAATTGAAATTCAAGGCATTTATCACCGCGACAAAAGGGCTTATGAGACTGTCCGATTTTCTGAATTCCGCCCTTCCGAAATATCTAATCCTTATTGGCGAGCGATAGGAAATCCCGACTTTAATTTTATCATTTACTTTGTAAAGAATTCCCGCATTCACTCCCGCGCCACTGCCCTCACCTCTTAACCTTGAATGTCCTTCAACACCATCAAGCATGCCTTCTGCAAGAGGCACTCCCGTAGCTTCTGTAATTTTCCTGTATGAAAGACGACTGTTTAAGTTAATGTCAGAATATGCTCCGATAATACCGAATCCGATTGAAATTCTTTCCGTTGGTTTCCACGCGATTACCGGATTGAAGAAATATGTCCGCAAAAGGGCATAAGTTACGAGATGGCGTCCGGGCCAATTGCTCTGCCAATCGGAAGCAAGACCGTATGGCTGATAGAATCCGAAACCTGCCGAGAATTTTTCATTTATCTTTCCGGTCAGATAAAAATATGAGGGAGTGTCTATCCTGTCCTTGTTAGAGCTTTTGTCTCCGCCTCCCGGTTTTTGATATGTTGTTTGTACCGTAACTAAAGTTGTGCCGAGTTTTGCGTTTATTCCGTCAAGCTGGGTAATTCCGGCAGGATTATAAAATATTGCCGAAGGATTGTCGGCTCTTGCTGTAAAAGCGCCTCCCGCGCCCATTGCCTCGGCATCCTGTTCTCCTACAATGAATCCGTTAGCATATGACTCTTTTGAAGAAAACGATAATATCAATGCAAACACAATAAAAATTACAATAATCGTTAATCTTTTCATTTCTCCCCCTTAATTTCTATTACAATAAGGCAGTATTATAGCAAGAATCGTGCCATAGAATCACAAAAAAATATTGTTTCTTTCCAAAACCCAAACACACTGTTTTTACTAAGCATTTCCTATTAGCTGATAATATCTCCGGGACCTTCTTTTGTGGGGAATAAATTGTCATCTGTTCTTTTTTTGACGTTTTAAATAAATGTGCGTCAAAAATGTACGGTTTTTCATAGACCACACAAAGACAGTCAGACTCAGGGATTGGGAGAAGCGATTTTAATGAAGAGGAATGGGCAACACTGAAACATCTACTAAACAGTTTTTGTTTGCCTAAATCTATTTGACTCTAATCCTTTTCGATACTCTTACATTGTTGCCTTTATTTGATTCTTCAACACCATTATCACTGTCGCAAACCGCCTTTATTGCATATTTCCCTTTCGAAACACTTGGCATTTTTACTTTAAATACAAATTTTCTACTGTCATTTTTATGAATTGAACGGACAAATAAACGTTTTACAAAAATTTCTCCGCCTCTTACATACAAGCTTTTGTTCTTTGTCAGATAAAAGACAATTTCAAAATTAGACGCCTTTGCATCTCCTTCGTTTCTTACTACAGATTTTATTTTTATCTTCTTTCCTCTTTTTACCTTCCCCGGAACTTTTAAAAACGGCATAGTTATATCTGCCAGGCGGGAAGAATCAAATGGCTCAATCTGTCCGGCACGAACAGGCCAAACATACCTACTGCTGTACTTATGGTATTCGTGCAGATATCCATGGTTTACATTGACACTCCAAGCTTTTATGCTGTTGCCGGCGTAAGTGGAAGACGACCAATAAAAGGAAGTCTGCACATTGCTGAACCCCTGAGCGTCAAGCCAAATAGCAGTTTCCGGTTCACCTGCATTTATCAGGCTTTCAAGTTCATTTACATTTGGAAGGCGCCAATCGCTGTATCCAAGATATTCGCTGCTGTTGAGAAGTGCCACATAATCAAGTGCCTTTTCCCATTTTATCGGTTCCGTCAACGCCGCGTCTTTTGTCCACATTAAACCTGATTGATTATCCAAAACAATATCACCTAAAACCGTTGTACCATCGGGATTTGTAAACCGTAATGGTATTTCTTCAAGCCCATTCTTTAATTCCCCGTCTTCCCCTGTAGCCAAACAATCTCTTGAATCACCATTTTCATCATAACATTTTGTCACCCCTGTCTGTGGCAAACAAATGACCGAATTCTGAGATGACCCGCATTGTCCGGCACGAACAGGCCAAACATATCCATACCCCAACTTACTGCTATTCACCACACCGCCATCGCCCATATGGATATACCAGGCTTGAAAAGTATGTTCGGCATATGTGGAAGACGACCAATAGTAACCTGAATGCACATTCATAAACACTGTCCGGGTTTCTTCATTCAGGGCAGGATTAATTCTTGAATAGTCAGCAAGACTTCTAAGCTCTTTCCTGTTTGGCAATCGCCAATCGTTATATCCAAGGTATTTATCAGAGTTTAGCTCTGCGATATAATCCAAAGCATGTTGCCATACAACTTTACCATCACCTTCTATATCATCATTGTCAAAATACGAATCCCTTGTTTCCATAAGGTTTCCATTTTTTGTCCATATTAATCCCGAAAGGTTGTCCGTTACAGTTTCATTAGCGTTATCTGTAAAACGCTTATCGGGCCATCCAACACCTGCCCTGATATAACCGTCATCTCCGACATAATAACTTGCTTTAAATCCTGTCTGTGGAATCTGTGCTGTCCCTGCCGCGTCAAGTATAGAAGGAATAAAAACAAGAGTAATAATAAATGATGGAAGGAATAATGATTTTATTCGACTCACTAAAATCTCCCACAAGACATTTTTATTGACATCGCTCATATGAAAAACATCAGCTGTTTACTGTTAAAACATATATAGCGAATCTATATATCGGGATATCAAGTGTTCAACAGTCGTATTTTTTAAAAAAAACTTTCGCCATAAAGAAGTGCTTCAGAATTCGTCATTTTCCGGATTAAGCCGGAGTAAGATGTGATGTAGGACAAAACAGGGGTTATATCTTCTTTACTTCCTTAATTCACTTCCCTGAAAAACCTGCTGTAGATTTTTCAGGATACTTTATTTGAAGAAAAAAAATATTTTCAACAGATTCCCCGAAAAGTCACTTCAGCAATTGACTTTTCACAGGAAAGC
The DNA here is from genome assembly GCA_964549305.1 of uncultured bacterium. Taxonomy (GTDB): domain Bacteria; phylum Schekmanbacteria; class GWA2-38-11; order GWA2-38-11; family J061; genus J061. The sequence continues at coordinate 3,686 of CAZJVM010000054.1, read as the reverse complement.
AGATGAGGTATGAAAAAAATTGATGATATAAACTGTTTAACCGCAACGATAGCAGACACCCATACCGCCCTGAGGGCATTGCCAATCTATTGCGTCATCTGTGCACGCAACCCTGCAGGTACCGCATTCAAGACAGTTTTCAAAAGAAATATGCACTTTGTCGCTTCCCTCTTCCTCTTCATACACCTTTGCCGGGCATATTGTAAGGCAGATGCGGTTAGTGGTGCACTTCGGGCATATTTCGTGAGTTATCTCTATATGACTTTCCTTGGAAAGATTATATTTAACAGTAAAAAGCTTGTCTTCAAGAGTTAATTTTTTAGGTTCTTTTAAAGCTTCATCCATCTTCATAAGAGCACCTTCCTTGCTTTATTCATATCCAGTAACATCTTAATAAATTTCACATCTTTTATCAAACCGCCTATAACATCTTTGCGTATGGCTTCCTTTGATTTCTCGGTAATCGTAAAATACTCTATAAGAGTATCGACCATTTGAGTGGGATAATCATTGAGCACCTGAGGATTTCCATGAAGGAATTTTGCCGCTTTCCTGAAATTCTTAAGGTCTTTCATCACAAAGCTGTCGTCGAGTTTATCATTGTAAACTGAAAGTGTCTCTGCCGAATAATCCCCCTTCTGTTTCGCGAGCACTGCCGCTTCACCTGCCATCACGCCTGATGCCATCGCGAGATTTGACCCCTCGTGATAGTGGGAAGTATTGACGAAACCCGCTGTATCTCCAACGAGAATTATTCCGTCGCCCACGAGTTCCGGAAGTTTGTCATAACCGAATTCGGGAATCATATGTGCCGAATACTCTATGGTTTCGCCTCCGCGCAAAAGATTCTTAACTGCCGGATGCTCCTTGAAGCTGTCCAAAACATCATTGGGATTTACGTTCTTACTGGTAAAATCTGTAATCGAACATGATATACCTACTGAAAGACTGTCTTTGTTGGTATAAATAAAAGCTCCGCCAACCATGCCGTCAACGGCCTTTCCGAAAAATTCTATCGCGACACCTTCACTGCCGGCAACTCCGAAGCGGTCTTCAATTACTTCGGGAGGCAGAGATATCACTTCCTTTACGCCCGTCACCATATCGTGTGGTTCGGGTTTTTTCTTAATTCCGGCTTTTTCGGCGACAAGGGAATTAGCGCCTTCCGCGCAGATAACTACATCGGCATACATAGGGCCTTCTTTGTCGGTCATTACACCGACAATTTTATTCCCTTCCTTTATGACATCCACAACGGCAAATCCGCTGAAGATGAATGAATTATCATTAAAGATAGCTTCCGTTTCTTCTGAAAACCATCTGTCAAATTTTGACCTTAAAACGGTAAATGTGTTGTTATAGGGAGGTGTGTTATATTTTTCTGTTTTAAATTCGAGAGCTACCTGACTGTCTTCGGTAAGATAGGAAAATTTTCTGCATATGACATTTCTTTCAACAGGAGCTTTTTCCCAGAAATTGGGAATAAGCTTATTGAGTATAGTAGTAAAAAGAATTCCCCCGAAGAGGTTTTTTGACCCCGGATATTCGCCTCTTTCGATTACGGCAACATCCATTCCGGCTTTTGCCATAGTATAAGCGGCACTCATTCCAGACGGTCCTCCGCCTATAACAATCGCGTCAAATTTTAAAAGCTCTTCATCACCCATGGCATTGTCTCCTGTTTTAGCTCTCTGTTATATGCAAGCCGGTTTATATTCTGGATTAACAAGAAAATATTTTTATCAGCTTCCAACAACTTTTTTGACTTCCGCAGTCAAAGCAGGAACAACTTCAAAAAGGTCACCTACTATGCCGTAATCCGCAACCTGAAAAATCGGCGCTTCAGGATCTTTATTGACAGCCACTATACATTTCGATGACGACATTCCCGCAAGATGCTGAATCGCGCCTGATACACCGCAGGCAATGTAAAGCTGAGGAGATACTACTTTACCGGTCTGTCCAACCTGCTCGGACTGAGGAATCCAGCCGGCATCAACTGCAGACCTCGACGCACCTACTACACCGCCTAAAGCATCCGCGAGTTCTTCAAGAATCTTGAAGTTTTCGGGACCTTTCATCCCTCTTCCGCCCGCGACTATAACCGATGCTTCCGTAAGGTCAATTTTTCCCGAAGCGGAAGCGACTATTTCCTTTACCTGAGCTTTGATTGCATCAGCGGCTACCGCCACTTCTGATTTTGCCGTTTCCGCCGACTTGCCATCCTCTTTTTCAGGCACGGGAAATACATTGGGTCTCAGGCTTACTATGAAAGGAGTCTTCGACGATTTTACCTTTATAAGAGTTTTTCCTCCATATACGGGTCTTGTCGCCACAAGAGCTCCGTCGCTGTTTTCCAATACCGTTACATCCGCGGCTACAGCACTTCCTGTAATTGCCGCGCAACGGGGTGCAAGGTCTCTGCCCATAGACGAAGCAGGCATAATAATAGTGTCCGCGTCATTCTTTTTAGCTTCCTCAATGATTATCGACGAATATAACTCTCCCGAATACAGTTTGAGAGCTTCATTGTCTGCAACTACAACCTTGTCAGCGCCGTAAGCGCCAAGTTCGCCGGCGATGCCTTCAACGCCCGAACCGATAACGAGAGCTATCGTTTGTCCGCCATTGCTACCTGCAATATTTTTCGCTGTTCCGGTTACTTCAAAGGCACTTTTCTTAAATTTGCCTTCTCTCTGTTCAGCGAAAACCAGTATGTTATTGCCCATTTATCTTTCCTCCGAAATCTCAATATATAGAATTTTAATTTTCACTTTTAAAGAACTTTTGCTTCAAACTGAAGAGCCTTTACAAGCTCGGGAACGGCATCTACGCCTTCACCGACGATTTTTCCGCCTTCCCTTGCAGGTGGAATTTCCATTTTAATAACTTCTATTGATTCCTCTAAAACCGTCGCGTCCTGCTCATCCAGTTTTTTCTTTTTCGCCGCCATAATTCCTTTGAGAGAAGCGTATCTCGGTTCGTTCAAACCTTTTTGCGCGGTAAAGATTGCGGGAAGAGAAGATTCGACCACTTCCTCTCCGCCCTCTATCTGTCTGTTGGCAACGGCTTTCCCGTCACTGACTTCAAGCTTTGTGACAACACTCACACAGGGAATTCCAAGGAGTTGAGCAACCATGGGACCAATCTGCGAATTGTCATAATCGACTCCCTGCTTTCCCATAAGGATAATATCGGGGTTAAGTCCTTTAAGTCCTTCCGCAAGCGCAGATGCAGTTGAAAAGGAATCTACGGGTTTCCTGTCGCATTTCAAAATAACCGCTCTATCGGCGCCCATTGCCAAAGCATTTCTCACTACAGGCGCGACATCAGATGAATCAAGGGTAAGTATTACCACCTCTCCACCTTCTTTTTCCTTAATCTGAAGACCCGCTTCGATGGCATATTCATCATAAGGATTAATTACATACTCAATTCCGCTTTCATCAATAGCTTTGTTTTCGCTATTTATGCGGATTTTTGTAGCTGTATCCGGTACTCTTTTCATACAAACTACTATATTCACCCGTCATCCTCCTTCTTTTTGTCTCAACAATTTTTTAACTGTTCACATTTAAACTGCCGTCGCTATTATAAGATAATGTATTGAATGTCAACCGTTTCTTTAATAGTGTAAAGGCAAATTAGAAATGTCTCGTTTTCGGCAAAATAGAAATGTCACCTTT
>CAZJVM010000053.1:0-17190 GCA_964549305.1 uncultured bacterium | reverse complement strand
TCCCGTTAGAAGTATACTTTTTAGTTCCATTAACAGACGCCTCCGGCGTCTTACTTCTAACGGGATTTATACCTGTGGCTTTCATTTGTTTCTTCATTTGATATCTTTCAATGTTTCGTTAATCTTTCCAAGCGTATCCGTGAGATTAAATTTCTTTTTCTCTTCCAGCGTCAAAACATCCAATAGCTGGGCCTCAATGCGAGATTTCATATCATCGATCTCTTTATCAGACCGGCCTAAATTAACCCTGTATTTTTTTAAATCACTGTCGAATTCGTCCTCGGCTAACTTCTTCTTTAATATCCGCAAAAACTCCGAATCATTAAAGTTAAAACCGACTTTTATAAGATACCCCAGATCATAAAAATCTCTGGGAGCTATCTCAAGGCGGGTTGCCGCTGCCCTTAGTTTCTCGGCAACAAGCTCTTTTAGCGTCAAACAATTAACCGCCCCTACATCGAGAAGTGGTTCTTTCGTAAAGGGGTGCAAAAAAGTATGGCTCACCTTCTTTTTCGAAACCGGCAAGTACGGATTAAACCGAAGCCCAATCTCAAGTTTTATAGACTGGGGCTTTTCCACTACCACTGAATCATACTCTACATAGAAAATATATTGCTTTGACAAATTTTTTCCCGCTTCAACCCCTTCAACCCTCATCCTGCGATCTCCGGCGAATCCTTTAATCTTTTCCTTAACCGGCTTCATCAAATTACTGCGCACACTGCGCGTCACATCTCCGGCAGGTAATTTCATCGAGAAATCCAAATCCTCGCTCAAACGATAATATGAATAATACATTTTACTTAGGCATGTTCCGCCTTTGAATATCAGCCCCTCGCTTAAGTCATGGATCTTATCAAGTAGAATCGTTATATAATAATCCTTTTCCAGGAGCCATAACGAAAATCCTGTCTGCCCGGATGTGCGTTCAAGGATTTCTGAGAATTCATCTTTATTATCGTGAATCATCTATGATAACCTTCCATTTGTTATTAACTTCCCCTTTTCGGGATTTTGCTCCATAGAGAGTCACAAGTGTGGCTCTCTTTTTAACGCTCTTTAAAAGAGGCGCGAGCATTTGTTCGGAAACTCCGGCTTTCTCAAGTATGAAACCTATCCGTTTTCGTGTTGAAATATTGGGAAACTTTGATGTGTATCTGATCAGCTTCTTTAGAGCGGTCTTTTTCGATAAACTTTCGTTCTTAAATATCCCCAGCGCGTTTTTAAGCCCGCCTACCGAATCCGGGAAATAAACAAGGTCTATAAGTGTCCTCTCCCTATCGCTTACGATTACTTCAGAATTTTTGATCTTTATTTTTTCAAGGCCGTACATCCGATTGGTCGGTACCTTAAGGAGCTTGTACAAAACGCCACAAATTTCCCGCTCACGTTGAAGCGACGTATTTAATATGTAGAAGGTTTGAAATATCTGCTCAGTTAGGCCGTAGTAATTATACATCGTTGAATAACCCAGATAATAATTATCCTTCGGAAAAAGAACCGACGGTATTAAAAACTCATTAATTCTCCTACCGGCAGGCCCGGACTCCAGAGGCGAATAGTAATAAATGCCCTTAATGATAGGTTTCAGAATACCTTTTTTCTTTAATTGATAGATAATCTGGCGCGTCAAAACAGACTGCCCGAAAAGCTTGTCAAACTGCTTCTTAGTAATTATTGTCACTTTCTCATATGAAAGCCTGGAGATGACTTCTGTTTCTTTAGGACCGAGGTATTTTGGCATTGTTTTATCCTTTATTTTATTATTTACGGTTATCAGTCATTGAACGATTATCGTAAATTTTTTATACAATAAAAGCAGGGAATGTCAAGAGAAATATTGCGCCCTTGTTACTAAATTGGAAACGATGTGGCGGCCTTGTAAAATGAGGGTCTCTGTCACAAAAAGTGCCTATTATTTGTGACAAGATGTGCAGTGAAATATTGGCAGGGGGTTATGGGCGAGTTTTGCGGGTATTATTATAAAAGCATCGCAGAGCGGTTAACGGCGTGCACTAATCTGCCTTACTCTATTTTCTATTTTGGGTATCTCATGCGGCGATACCTTTTAATGGGTGCCCCCTTTACCCTTTCCATCAGACTGTATTTATAGTGAAGATTCAGGAGCTTAAGAAGTTTTCCCTTGCATTTTAGCTTTCTTTCTGAAAAATTCCTTCATTGCAAGTTTTTAAAAAATATTCAATTCATTAATAAATAACAGTTAACATTTCCGGATATAGAACAACTAATGGAAAAATTAACGGTACTCGGCGCAGGAAGTTGGGGAACATCCATTGCAAACCTTCTCGGCAATAACGGACACAGGGTGAATCTATGGTGTTTTGAGAAGGAAACAGCAGAGGAAATAGCAAAAACAAAGGTGAACAGTGTTTACCTGCCGGATATAACATTATCAGAAAACATAATCCCGACTTCTTCTCTTGAAGATGCCTGCACCAATGCAAAGCGGATAATCTCAGTAGTCCCCTCACAGTTTACGAGAAGGGTTATCAAAGAAGCCAAAGGGTATCTGCCGGATGAATGCCTTTTTGTAAGCGCATCCAAAGGTATCGAAAAAGGGACATACCTCACGATGTCGCAGGTTATAAAAGACATCCTGGGAAAGGACAAGAAATATGATATTGTGACGCTCGGCGGTCCCACATTTGCAATCGAAGTGGCTAAAAAAATGCCTACCGTCATGGTCATTGCATCTAAATCTGAAAAAGCATCTAAAGAGTTTCAGAAGCTCTTCAGCAACAACCATTTCCGCGCCTACACCAATGACGATATAACAGGAGTCGAACTCGGAGGCGCCGTAAAAAATGTAATTGCCATTGCGGCAGGAATTATATCAGGAATCGGTGGAGGGCATAACACCATAGCGGCACTCATCACAAGGGGAATAGCGGAAATATCCAGACTCGGAATTTCAATGGATGCAAAACTTCTCACATTTGCCGGACTTGCCGGGATAGGAGATCTGATTCTCACCTGCACAGGGAATCTCAGCAGAAACCGCACGGTGGGACATAAAATCGCAAAAGGAGAATCTCTGCCTCAGATACTTGCAGGAATGAAAATGGTTGCCGAAGGAGTTGAAACCGCAAAATCCGTTGAAGGACTGTCAAAAAAACAAAATGTGGAAATGCCTATATGTCACGAAGTCTATTTAATCCTTTTTCACGAGAAAAATCCTAACGATGCAATCAAGTCATTGATGGTAAGAAACCTCAAAAAAGAGTTTCAGGAAGGAGTAATGTAAGAAGAAAGGAAATGAATTTTAACAATCTCAAAAAGATACTGAAAAATGTTGAAAAAGGAAATGTAAGCGTAGAAGAAGCCGCCAACCTCATTAAAGTAGTTTCTGTGGAAAATCTCGATTTTGCCCGCATAGATCATCACAGAAATTTGAGGAAAGGATTTCCGGAAGTAATTTTCTGCGAAGGAAAAACAACATCCCAGATAAAGAAAATTGCCAAAAGCATTCTATCGCGCAATCACACTCTTCTTGCCACACGCGCGTCAGCAGAAGCGTACAAAGCAATAAAAAAGATTAATAGCAATGCATCTTACAATAAGGCGGCACGTACAATAGTCGTAAGCAGGAAAAAGAAGAAACCCACAAAAGGCATTATCATGGTGGTTACGGCGGGAACATCGGATATTCCCGTGGCGGAAGAAGCTTATGTTACAGCCAATATTTTGGGAAGTGCCGTTGACAAACTGTACGATGTAGGAGTAGCGGGAATTCACAGAGTAATTTCAGAATCTGAAAAGCTAAATAAAGCAAGAGTCATCATAGTTGTTGCCGGAATGGAAGGCGCTCTGGCATCAGTTGTGGCAGGGATGATAGACAAACCGGTTATAGCAGTACCCACAAGCATCGGATACGGAGCAAGTTTCGGGGGAATCGCAGCACTTCTGACTATGCTTAACAGTTGCGCATCGGGAATTGCCACGGTAAATATAGATAACGGATTCGGCGCGGGATATCTCGCACATAACATTAACATCCTCGGCGAATGAAAAAAAACAAATCCCGGACAAAGGGAGTTTTCATAACAGGTACCGACACGGAAGTAGGAAAAACCATTATAGCATCATCTTTGGCAATGCATCTTAGCGCAAGAGATATTAAAGTTACCGTTATGAAACCTATTGAAACGGGATGCAAAATAAGATCAAAAATCCTTGCACCTTCAGACGGTATAAACCTCAAATACGCCTCGGGAAGTGATGAATCCCTTTCCTATATTTCTCCATCAAGATATAAAAATCCTCTGGCACCTCTTCCCGCGTCTAAAATTGAAAAGAAACCCGTCAACGTAAAAAGGATAAGGGAGTGCTTTAAAGTTTTAAAGGAAAAGGGAGATTTTTGCATAGTCGAAGGATTAGGAGGTTTGATGGTTCCCATTACAAAAGACTATCTGGTCAGGGATATGATAAAACATTTCGCCCTGCCTGTGATAATTGTCACAAGGCCTGTTTTAGGGACAATCAACCACACTCTTCTTACCGTTGAGGCGGCAAAAAAAGAGAAACTCAATATAGCGGCAATCGTAATAAACGGTTATAACAAGAAAAGCCGCAATATAGCGGAAAAAACGAATCCCGATGTTTTAAAGGAGCTTATTCCTGAAATACCGATTTTTCTCTTTCCGAAAATCGAGAGGATTAATTCTACTACTATCAGAAAAGAAGCTTCAAATCTTCTTGCGCCCCTCGGCGACCTCTTGCTTTCCTGATATCCGGCAAATTATTTCAATGAAAGGCAACCAGATAATGACTTTAGGAATGCGCGCTAAGGCAAATATTTTCTTTCCTGACGAGAAATTTTTTTACGGTATTTTTCAGATAAGACAGATTTGAGGATTTAATGATATATTCCTCGGCACCTGCTCTTTTGTAATCCTTCTCGAGATGGTCATAAGCTGAATTGACTATTACAGGTATTTTGGGCAGATACTTCTTTAACTTACGACATAACTCTCTGCCGTCCATTACAGGAATCTTAGCATCGAGAATTACAACATCGATATCATTATGCTCTTTCATTATTTTAAGCGCCTGCTGTCCGTCCAGGCATCCGCGCACCACATAGCCGTCATCCATAAATTCCTCTGAGTAGAGTCTGAGCAGATAAGGACTGTCTTCGACAATCAAAAGTTTGGCTTTTCCGGCAGGAATCATATTACCCATCGCACTTCCTCCCCTTATTAAAACCCCCAACAGTCTCATCAATAGAACAGCATTTTCTACAGTCGCTTTTGCGGGGAAACAGACTATATGTCTGTTAATATAATACAAGTTAGCGAAATATCAATATTGTCATTCTTTTTCAAAAAAACGACTTCACCGCAGTTGCCAATAAGTATATAAATAGTAAAAAAGAAGGATTTGGAGACTTCCGTGAGTAAAATTATTGACGAATGTCATTTTTAATTTATTGTTTTAAAAAACAATCGAAGAGGCGGGAAAATAAAAACCTCCCTCACCGATTCGGCGAGAGAGGTCAAATTTCAGATGCTTAATGTTCTAAACAAGTTTGTTTTCTTTGTCTTCCCAGTATTTTTCGCGAACCTTTCTCTTGAGAATTTTTCCGGAAGCAGTTCTCGGAAGTTCCTTTAAAAAATCTACTGAAGTAGGTTTCTTGTATGATGCGAGATTCTCTTTGCAGAATTCTATAATCTCTTCCTCTGTTGCCTTCTGACCGTTCTTTAATACGATAACCGCTTTTACGGTTTCACCCCATTTCTCATCGGGTACGCCTATTACGCAAGCGTCAAGCACTGCCTCGTACCTGTACAAAACTTCCTCTATTTCCCTGGGATATACATTTTTGCCACCGCTTATTATAAGGTCTTTCTGACGGTCCGTAATATAGATGAAGCCGTCTTCGTCAACTCTCGCAAGGTCTCCCGTGTGAAGCCAGCCGCCTCTGAAAGTTTCTGCGGTTATCTCGGGAGCTTGCCAGTAACCTTTCATTACAGTATTCCCTCTGACGACAATCTCGCCCACTTCATCACTTCCCGGCTCGATATCATTCATATTCTCGTCAACAACCCTTGCAGTGGAGCCAATCATCGCCTTGCCGATAGAAGCCAGTCTTGCTACTTTTTTCTCATCGCCTTCAAGAGAAACTTCTTCTTTGGGAAGAACGGTAATTGTGGCGCAAACTTCCGTCAATCCGTAAATTGACTGAAACACGTTGCCGAATTTTTTGGCTGCTCTCTTCCAAAGTTCTACGGGAAGAGGAGAACCGGCAAAGGGAATAACCCTGATGCTTGAAAGATCATATTTTTCGAGTTCCGGATGATTGATTAACATATTGATTATAGTCGGCACGAGAATGGTATAGGACACTTTCTCGTTCTGAACGGTTTCCAGAAACAAGTCAGGATTAAAATCGATTATTACGTGAGTACATCCCCGTACAAGCGCCGGAAGAGCTGTGCCGCCCCATCCCCCTATAAAAAAGAGGGGAAGCGCACTGAGAGCCACATCCGTGGGACGAAGCCCGAATTCATATCCCGCGCAAATGCCTTCGCTTACATTATTGTAATGGGTAAGCATTGCTCCTTTCGGCACTCCCGTTGTACCGCTGGTATATATATGGAGGAAAACATCATCCATGGAAACTTCGATTTCGGGGTCATCGCTATTGGAACTCTCTATTAGTTTTTCATAATCATTATCAAGGGAGTGCGGAGCATCATGCTCTATGCCGATAAGCGTTTCCACCGTTGCGCATTTGCTCTTAATGTCATTTGCAAGCTCTACCTTGCTGTTCTCCGCAATTAAGACTTTAACTGAAGCATCGTTAACTATCTGTTCGATTTCGGCAGCGACAAAAGCCATATTCAGGGGGACAAGCTTTAATCCGGCCTTAGCAACGGCAAAAGCAGTTTCAAACCATTGATGACAGTTTCTGGACATGAGTCCCACTGAATCCTGTGGTTTAAGCCCTAATGACAAAAGGGCGTTAGCCAGTCTGTTAACTCTTTCATCTGTCTGAGCCCAGGTAAACCTTTTTCCATCATAGATAAAACTTGTTTTTGAAGGATAATTTCCGGCATTATTTCTTACAATATCTCCTACAACCATTTTCTCTCCTTTTCGTTTTTGTTTTTATGTTGAGCGAATGCTCGGTTAATAGCACATTAAATAAGAAATGCAACATTTTTATAAGGAATTAACTTTATGATTCTGCCTCTCAGGCGATATGGAATTTAGATTGAAATTATTGCTTTATTACCCGTTAAACAGGCACTTAAATTTATATCAAAAAAGACGTTAAAACTGGGATTCTAAGGGCTTTGAAGCAACAATAAATAAACAAACAATAACTATTTTATAATTTAAATTAGTCTTAGAATATTGTTAATTATTTATCCTTAATTAACGATTTAACCTATAATAGTTAAAATATTATTTGACAAAGCATACCAAATCATATATTTTTTTAATAGGAATGATAGGAATGATAGGAATGACACTTTTAAAAAAACAATCAAACGGAGTCAAACTCTTAAAAGGAGTGGACGCTAACTATGAAAAGGAGGAAGGAGTCCCCAATGGCAGGAAGCAATTCAGATATTCTTACATTAAAAGAAGTAGCAGAGTATATGAGAGTGAATACGGCGACAATATACAGACTTGTACGCACAGGGAAAATTCCGGCATTCAGAGTAGGCAACAGATGGCGCTTCAGGAAGACATCTATTGATGAATGGTTACAGTCAGGCGAAGGCAAAACAGAAAAAATTTAATTTTTAGCAACCTTAAATGTATTAGAAAGGAATAGAAATGGGTAAAGAAAAATCTGACATATTGACATTAAAGGAAGTTGCAGGTTACATGAGAGTTAATACGGCGACAATATACAGACTCGTACGCACGGGGAAAATTCCGGCATTCAGAGTAGGCAACAGATGGCGCTTCAGAAGAAGCTCGATTGACGAGTGGTTGAACTCAAGAGAAGGAAATATGGACGAATATTAATTCGCATGCCTCACAATAAAAATTAAAGGGGAGATATTACGTTATCTCCCCTTTTTTTATTGTCTATACACCCTACTAAGATTAAAATTTAACCTTAGGCGTCTCTCGGGCTTCCGATTTTATCTCAAAGTAAGTAGCTTTGCCTATACCCGCAATCCTCGCAAAAATGACACCCGGTATTTTTCTTATATAAGTATTCAATCCGTTTACTGATTCATTATATCTCATTCTCGCTACGGCAATTCTGTTTTCAGTACCAGCAAGCTCATCCTGAAGCCTCATAAAATTCTGATTTGATTTAAGATCGGGATATCTTTCAACGACGAGCATAAGTCTTGCAAGCGCCCCGGAGAGTTGATTATTTGCATTTATTTTGTCTTCAATCGTTCCCGCACTTCCTACACTGGATCTTGCCTTTGCCACCTGAACAAAAATATCCTTCTCCTGCGCAGCATATCCTTTAACCGTTTCAACAAGATTCGGAATAAGGTCGTATCGCCTCTGAAGCTGATTATCAACTTCCGACCACGATTTTTTAACATTTTCATCAAATGCCACAACATTGTTTATTCCCGAAATGAAAAAGCGGGTAAAAACAATACCGATTACAACGATGACCGCAAGAGTAATCAAAATATATTTAGCAGTTTTACTCATAATTATGCACCTCCGGATTTATTCTATATTTTTACCAGGAGCGGCTTGCGCCTCCTCCTCCACTCATTCCTCCCCCGAAACCTCCGAAACCTCCGAAACTTCCGCCCGAACCTCCGAAACCTCCCGCGCGGTACCCTCCGAGTCCATACCTTCTTCTGCCCCTAAAAAATGGGACAAACCCCAATCTCGTAAATACAAAAAACAGGAAGAAAAGAGTACCGAAAATATTTTTAAAAGGATTCACTCTTTTTGAAGAGGAATATTTTCGCACCGGTTTCACTCCCTCAAAGTCAATATTGTACTCCTTTGCTATTTTTGAAACAATTCCCGCAACTGCTACAAACGCTCCGTTGTCATAATTTCCCGAGGCAAAATAGGGAATAACCCTATCGAGCACTTCTCCGCAGTATCCGTCGGTAATTATTCCTTCAAGCCCGTAACCGACCTCTATTCTCGCTTTACGGTCGCCTACCGCGGAGATAAAAAGTATTCCGTTATCTTTTTTCTTCTCCCCTATTCCCCACTTCTCGAACAACTTGACGGCATAAAGCTCTATATCAACCGGTTTTGTGGAATCTATGAAAACCACGGAAATTTCGATTCCCGTTTTTTCTTTAACGGCACTGCACAGTGAGATTATTTGGTTTTCCGCGCCTGCTGAAATGACATTACTGAAATCATTTACATAACCCCGAGGCGAAGGATAAGACTCCGATGATTCAGTAATCAATGCGCCTGTAGCGGAAGAAAGTATTATAAAAAGAAAAATAAGGAAATATTTTCCTTTAAAGTTCATTTACCGCTCCGGAGATATTTCTGATTTCATCGATATATCTTGAAAAAGCATTTTCAGCGTCAAAACGGCCTATTTTCCCGTCACCTGCTTTATCTTTCAGGATATCCCTTATAATCGAACCGGAAAAATCCATTTGTTTTTCCACAGCAGAAATCACTTCAAGATTCGATGAGAGGTCTTTAATGCCTTTTAACTTCAGAAATGTTCTTAATATGGGAAATATGGAAGAAATGGAATCCACCATCAGAAATTCAATTTTTTTGCCGTTTCCGCCCGTTTCAAGATATGCCTGTCTTAAAAGAAGGAGTTTACCCTTTACCTGCTGTTCACATTGAAGTCTGAGATGCTCTCGTGATATTTCAACTTTTCCGAAGATATCTTCTCCAAAGATTAAAATATGGTTTTCTATTATTTCCGAAAATTCCATGGGAAAAACATCTGCAGATTCATTTATCATTTGAGAAGTTAAAAATAACGGAGGAGAAATATTTCTCTTTAAAGCTTTTTTAACGATTTTAGCAGAACTTCTAAAATATTCGAAATGGTAGTCTTTGAAGACAAAAGCGGAATTGATATCTGATCTTCCCGCGACAAAATCACCTGTCACTGCGCTTCCGTAAATAACCGCAGAAACAATATTTCCCTGATTTGCATTGCTTATTTCATCACAAAAAGGAAGAAAATACCTTTTAACCTCTTCCGGGACCTTTTCAAGGTTTTTATATTCCATTTATACTTTCCCGTAAAGGGACAGACAAACGCCTTATATGCGACCAGATATGAAAAAATAAGATTTTCGGAAAACCCCGCATCCGACATTCGCAAGGACACAATGATTGACTAATAACTCTTTTCGATGACAACAACATTCACAGGGCATTTCTGAAGGCAGAGGTCGCAGAGAGTGCATTCGTCTTCGTTTTTTTCGATAATTCCGACTTCATTGCCTTTGGCTTCAAAAATATTCACAGGGCAGATTTTTACGCACTCACCGCACTTTTCTATCCCGAGACATCCGTCTTTTATTTTTACATTGATAAAAATGCTTCCCATATTCTTCAATCTCCCGAATCTATAAAACAGACTTTAAATGAGTGATTATATCTTTGAACTCTTCGGCAACCATTATTCCCGCTGCTTTGAACTTTTCGATTTTTCCTTTCGTCGTTCCTTTGTTTCCCTCAACTATCGCTGCAGCGTGCCCGAATCTGACACCGGGCATCTCATCGGCAAATCTCCCCGCCACAAAGGCAACAATGGGTAAATCTATTTTTTCGCGAACAACCATTTCCGCCAGGGATTCCTCAACATTACCCCCCGGTTCGCAAAAAATCACAACCGCTTTTGTCTGCTCATCCCCGGCAAAAAGAGGCACAAGGTCAAGATAATTGGATCCCACAATGGCATCACCGCCTATGCTTATGCACGTGCTCTGTCCTATTCCGTTGAGTGTGAGAAGGTTTGCAATCTCAGTTGTCATTCCGCCCGATCTTGAAATAATTCCCACATTGCCTTCACAATAAGCTTTTTTCACATCATCCGCTCTTCCGCCGACCATTCCCACTTTGGTCTTATGGGGCGAAATCAATCCAAGTGAATTCGGTCCTATTACCGTTGCGCCGTTTTGACGGGCAAATGCCACTATATGCACAACATCTATACGCGGAACTCTTTCAGTCACTATTACGACAAGTTTGATTCCGTTGTCTATCGCTTCGAATGCCGCACCTTTAACCATTGCCGGAGGCACGGAGATTATGCTTGCGTCTGCGGGCGCTTTTTCAACTGCCTGCTTAACGGTATCGAAAACAGGCACGCCGTAAACTTCCCATCCTCCTTTGCCCGGAGTTATTCCCGCTACAACATCCGACCCGTAATCGAGAAGGTCTTTCGTAAATGTAGTTGCTTCCCTTCCGGTAATTCCCTGAATAATTATCTTTGTATTCTCACCTGCAAGAATCGCCATTTTATTTTTCCTCTTTTATCTCTCAGTTAAACTTAAAATCATCTAAACGCTCTTTTCAACGGCTATCTTTGCCGCCTCGTCGATTGAAACTGTTCTGTCGCAATACTGCACACCGTGTTTTTTAAGAAGCCTGAAACCTTCGTCCTCCCAAGCGCCCGGAATACGGAAAACAGTGATTGTTTCAGAAGGTTTCTTCCCGCTTTCGATAACTCCCTTAACTACACCTCTTGCCACAAGGTCAACTCTCGTATTGCTCACAACATTCATTATTACGGCAATCCTGTCGATGCCCGGTCGGGAAAGAATGAGTTTTACAAGTTCCTGAACTTTGAATACACTGGGATTCCCGCCAATTTCACAATAATTCGCCGGCTTACCTCCATGCTTTCTTATTGCATCGAAAGATGTGAGACTTGCTCCTCCTCCCCCTATGAGAAGTCCGAGATTGCCGTCAAACTCAATCATTCTTCCCGCAACTCCGCGATGGTCAAGCTCATCTATTTCAGCGGCTTTCTTCTCAAATTCCGTCTGTTTTTTCCCCTTGCTCTCTTCTCTTTCACCGAGAAGCTCTAAAAGTTTCTTCTGTCTGTAAAGTGCGTCGTCATCTGTTTCCATATGTCCGTCTACGGCAAAAAATTTCCCGTCCTTTGTTTTTACAAGAGGGTTGATCTCGGCAAGGGTTGCGTCATTATTCAGAAAAACCTGAACAAGACGGTATAAAACAGCGCCTGCCTTTAATATGCTCGCGGAATCGGCTCCTGATTTTGCCACAACCTGCCTCATCTGATGCTCATATACCCCTTTCGCTGTATCAATGTCATGACGAACGATTTTTTCGGGATATTTTTCCGCAAGTTCTTCTATATCGATTCCGCCTTCCGTGCTGAATATGATAACAGGCCTTTGCCTCGCGGAATCAAAAGTTACTGCCATAAAGTATTCCGATTCAATATCAAGCTGAGTTTCAACGAGAAGTTTTTTAACATTGAATCCTTTAATTTCTTTTCCCAAAAGTTCTTTAGCTTTTTCAACGGATTCCTTCCTATCTGAAGCAAAAAGCACTCCGCCCGCTTTTTTTCTTCCTCCCGACGGAATCTGAACTTTTAACACTGTGGGACCTTCAATAGCAATCTCATCAGGAGATTCTATCACCTGATTTTCAGGCACCGGAATTCCACTGACTTTAAATACCTTTTTCGTTTCATGTTCAAAAAGTCTCATCTTTCAATAGCTCCGTTTTTTAACTGTAATGTGATGAATTTCATTGAAAATTCGGGAGAAAATACACTTTTAACCCCCATATGTCAAGTTTTTTAAAATCTTGAAAAATCAAGTATTAGGCGTTTTCAGCAAGAGGAAAAACATTATATAGATGAAAAATAGTCGTTTATTTCGGCATACTTGTCAGTCAGTTTTTCTCTGTCCAAAAAGCAGAATGATTCTGCCGTTTTTGTAAAATGACTGTTGGAATAGGTCCATTTTTCTCCCGATATTTTCCCTTCCATCAACAAGTTTTCAAAAAGTTTTGTTCCCGGAAGAGGAGAAAAAATACTGAATGAATAAGAGTCAAGCTCAAGCCGTTTGGCAAGCTCAAACGTTTTGTCGATATCGCTTTCACTTTCACCGGGAAGGCCAATCATAAAAAAACCAGCGACTTTTACATATTTTTTTGCCCGGTCAACGCTTTTTTCAATGTCTTCAACTGAGTATTTCTTGTCAAGTAGCGCTAAAGTGGAAGGCGCGCCCGATTCTATTCCCAAATCAATCTGCACGAGCCCGGCATCCTTCATCATAGCAATCTCATTATCGCGGACAAGGTCAACCCTTGTATTTATCTGCCATTTCAGGGATGGCATTTCTTTTTTGACGAGAGCGCAAAATTCTCCTACCCATCCCGGATCAAGATTAAAGGTGCTGTCTTTAAACCATATTCCGCCGATACCGTACCTTTCTGCAAGTTCGGATATTTTCTTTGTAACGACTTCCGGACTTCTTCTCCTGTCAAGTCGTCCCATAGTTTTATTTACGGCGCAAAACGTACAGGAGTAGGGGCATCCTCTCCCGGCAATCATCGAAATGCCTTTCAAACCTCTTAAGTCTTCATTATATTTAATGTAGTTTTCGGCAGGGAAAAGTCCGTAATCGGCAAGGGGAATATCATCGATATCATCAATCAAAGGCGCTTTTTCCGAAATACGCATTACCTTCCCATTTTTAAAGCATATTCCGTTTCCCGGTTTGTTGAGAATATCAGCCGAAGAGTCCCCTTTTACAACTTTATCTATATCAAGAAGCGCGAACTCGCCTTCTCCCCTCACAACATAATCCACATACTCCTTCTCAAGAATGCTTTCGGGCATTACAGTGGGATGCACACCTCCGATTACAACAGTCGTTGAAGGCGATATCCTTTTTATGGATTTTGCGATTCTCAAACTTTCGGCAACCGTCGCGCTCATAGTTGTAATTCCCGCTATTTGGGGTTTAAGACGTAAAATCTCCGATTCAACCTCTTCATTGCTCAAAAAATGTCCCGGTATATCGAGAATTTTTGCATCTCTCCCTTTTTGATTCAAAAACGACGCAAGCTCGGAAATTCCCACAGGAGGCTCGAATGCAACGGCATACATGTTGCCCTTCCTTATCCATTCTCTGTATGAAGAAAAGCGCTCCTTAAGCTCATCTCTTTCGAAATAAGGCGGATTGATTAATAGAATCATAATGATGAGCAATAGCATAAATTACTTCATTTAACCAGATGTGAGTAACTTTTTGAATAAAGAGAAATAAACAATAGATTGATTTTTCTCACAGAATGATTAAATAAAGACAGCTCATAAAAAATTCTAAATAAGGAGAAAGTGATGATAAGCAAAAAGATGGCAAAAGCTTTAAACGACCATTTAAACAAGGAACTTTATTCCTCATACCTCTATCTTTCAATGCAGGCATATTGCGAAAACGCGGGACTCAAGGGATTGGCAAACTGGTTTAACGTGCAGGTGCAGGAAGAAATTTTTCACGGGCAAAAAGTTTATAAATATATACTCGATCAGGGAGAACAAGTCATTCTTGAAGCCATAGAAAAGCCGGAAAACAAGTTTAAATCGACTTTTGACCTCTATGAAAAAACCCTCAGGCACGAACAGAATGTAACGGCAAGGATAAACAAACTTGTTGACCTTGCAAAAAAGGAAAATGACCACGCAACAGAAGGAATGCTTCAATGGTTCGTCTCCGAACAGGTAGAGGAGGAAACATCGGTTAACGATATCATTCAGCAGTTAAAACTCATAGGCAAAGACGGAAGCGGGCTCTTTATGCTCGACAGGGAACTTGGGCAGAGAACTTTCACCCCTCCCGCTGAAAACTGATTATCTAACGCATAAAGGAATGAATATGAAAGACGAGCTTCTTGAAATTATACGAAGGGAATCACTGCAGTTCGGAGATTTTACGCTCGCGTCGGGAAAAAAGAGCAAATACTATATCGACATAAGAAAAACATCCCTTCATCCACAAGGATTAAAACTCATATCCGAAATCATTTTGTCTGAAATAAATTCCGTCGATGCAGATGCAATCGGAGGACCCACAATCGGCGCAGATCCAATAGTATCAGGTGTGGCGCTTTTGAGCGCAGATTCAAAAAAACCGACAGGAGGTTTTCTGATAAGAAAAGAGAAAAAAGGTCACGGAATGGGAAAACAGATAGAAGGATGCTTTCAAAAAGGAGTTAAAGCGGTCCTTGTTGAAGATGTGGTAACCTCGGGAGGATCAACGCTTAAAGCGATACAGTCCGTTGAATCGGAAGGAGGAGAAGTAATAATGGTAATCGCAGTTGTTGACAGGATGCAGGGCGGAAAGGAAAATATTGAAAACGCCGGTTACAAATTCAACGCATTGTTTACAAGCAATGACATTCTCGGAGATAAACTGAATGAAGTTTCCTGATATTTAAATTAATGTGACGTAGAGGATTTTTCTTTTTTGGTTAAAGATGAAGGGGAAAATAATTCACTTTTTATTATTCCAAAAACAAGCTTAACTGCCCGTAATGAAGTTTTACCCAATCTCCTGAAATAAAAAAGATACAACAGGGATGCAGAGTCGCTTCTGTATCTTTTTTGCATATATTCTTTCGAAGGGAATATGTCATTTAACACATATTTAATTTTATTTCCCGTGCCCTTTATATATTTGACCATTTGAAGATAATCCAACTCATTTATCTCCCTCTCATTAGCGGGCATTTCCTCTTCGCTTTTAACAAAGGCAGAATCAAAATTAACTATTTCGCTTATTCTTATCTTATTCTCGTCAAAGGAATATTCATTCAGCGCCACTTCCGGAATGTTGCATTCAAAGAGTCTGTTCAGGGTCGCAAGTATAAAGGGGATATGCTTTTTGTTGCCGCTTTGTCTGAGGTTATAAAGGAAGATTTTCCAGTCAATTTCAGATTTAAATTCTTTGATTGTTCGCGAGATATCATACCACCAAATAAGTTTCTGATGCCTTTTACCAATGTGGTTATTAAGGTGCAGACAAAGATGCAGAAGCATATCTTCGGGCGAAAAAACAGATAATTCCGCACCGTCAACCTCGATTTCCCTCTTTCTTTGCCACATTTCGGCAATTTGCGCCGGAGAAGGACCAAAAGGAATTATATAATCCCAGTGAAAGTCTATTACAAAATCTTTTTCACCGTCTTCGCAGAATTTTTCACCATTGGCATACACTCTTGCGTGTGTTTCGCCTCCTCCGAAATTTCTCACGAACTCGGCATCTTTTTCTTCCGTATATTCGCTATGCAATCGGGAAGGGAAAACCCTGCTTTTATCCTCATACTCAAGTAGAAAAATTGTTTCAACTATTGGCAAATCATCTTTCTTTACAAGCAGGTCAACATCGCGCATTGGTCTTATCGCCGAATCCGGGTAAACTGTATTCAAAAGCGCACTTCCCTTAAGAAGTATCACATCCACTCCTTTCTCCTTCAGCATCAAGAGAATTTCCCGCAATCTTTCCCCTATGTATCTGTTTCGTGAAGCGTTTCTCTCGTAGGATTTTTTGAAAGCATCAAAAATATCAGGGGGAATATTACAATCAAGAGTATTTTTCACAGTGCTGTAAATCAAGGGCTCGATGCCGTGTCTGAGAGAAGCGCGCGAAATATATTTCCAATCGTTATCTCTTTCAAGCAGAGAAGAAATACGAATCCTTTCTTCATTCTTTAAATTTCCTTTAGAAAAGAGAAGAAGGATTTCATCTTCCGTTGATTTATCGATACCTTTTTGTATAGAATCAAGAAGGAGCAATGCTTCGTTTTCGGAGAGATTATACTTTTGGACAAGAAAATCCCTTAAAACATTCTTTCTGATTTTTCCGTTTGACTGCAGTTCCTGAGAGATAAATTCAGAAAGTTTTTCAATATCCTTTTTATGCAGTTTTTCAAGAGCCATAGTCTGTTTTTTGAATAAAGGTCCAAAAATCCTCAAAATATTAACTTATAATATTGCAGGACTGAATACCTGCAACCTCTCCCGCTATTTCCTCATCGTTCACGATTGAATCAACTTCTATATATCAGGAATAAAGTCGTTTCAGTGACCGAATATGCGGGCGGCAATAAAGCCGCCCGCTGATATTCATCGATGTTTTTACAGAAGTGGTGGACCTCCTCCAAACAACTGCGGACAGTCAAAAGGCCCAGGCGGAGGACAATCAAATAATCCCGGACAATCAAATGCCGGCACGCATACAAATG
>CAZJVM010000052.1:0-17251 GCA_964549305.1 uncultured bacterium | reverse complement strand
GGTATATATATCACCATAATGAAATATGTGCCGGCTTTCTTAGTGAATATCATTTTATAAATTAAAAAAATCCATATAATCAAATAATTAGTGTCTTATGGTTGATTATATACATTAACATATTCCCTTTTTTCGCATAGTTTAAGTTCAAATAGGATTGGCGGAAATAAAATTCAATAAAAGAAATAATAATAAAGAATTTCCTAAAAAACTGCATAATAATCGCATTTTTATCGCCATAAAAGTGCTTGACTTTTCATCGACTGAGGTTATAAACCACACAAATATTTGGCTTTTTTCTTGTAAGCAAATCTTACCTCCGGGACGCTTTGGTCGGATTTAAGTTGATGTTTTCAAACTATGAAGTGCTGATAGCTAAAAAGCTGTTATTTTAATTTGCAGAATAAAGAAAAAATTATCGAAGCATCGGGGATTTCTAAATCCTATGTAATGGGTGAATCGGTTATCAATGTCCTGAAGAAGATTGATTTCACTCTTTACGAATCGCAAATTGTAAGCATCGTCGGGGCATCGGGTACGGGCAAGAGCACATTACTGCATATATTGGGACTTCTCGATGATTACGATAGCGGCACTGTCGTTTATGACGGCAAAAATATCCAGAGTTTGAACGATGAAGAAAAAGCTGATTTCAGAAACAGAAACATCGGTTTTGTTTTCCAGTTTCATCATCTGCTGATGGAGTTTACAAGTCTTGAAAATGTTATGATACCTCTCCTTATAAGCGGACAAGAAAAAAAAGAAGCTCATTCCTCTGCAATGTCACTTCTTGCCGATGTGGGATTGGATAACCGCGTTGCTCACAGACCTTCCGAGCTTTCAGGAGGTGAACAGCAGAGAATCGCCATTGCAAGGGCATTGGCAATGAATCCGAGAGTTGTTCTCGCTGACGAACCTACTGGCAATCTTGACAGGGAGACGGGAGAATCTGTTTTTGAGCTTATCCGGAGACTTAATAAAGATAAAAAAGAATGTTTTGTAATTGCAACGCATAATATGGAGATTGCCAAAGGGTCTGACAGGGTTTTTAGGCTCGAGAACGGTTGTTTGAATGAGGTCGATTGTTAAAGGGAACAGATAAATGAATTTTCAGGATTTAATCTTAAATCTACAGAATTTTTGGACATCGAGGGGATGCATCCTTCAACAGCCCTATGATTTGGAAGTAGGGGCGGGCACATTTAATCCCGCAACCTTTCTAAGGGTGCTAGGACCCGAGCACTGGAACGTATGCTATGTGGAACCGTCAAGAAGGCCTACGGACGGAAGATACGGCGAAAACCCGAACCGCCTTCAGCATTACTATCAGTTTCAGGTTATTATGAAACCCTCTCCTGCTGATATTCAGGATGTCTATATCGAGAGTCTAAAAAGCTTTGGGATAGACACATCCTGCCACGACATACGCTTCATTGAAGATGACTGGGAATCTCCCACTCTGGGCGCATGGGGACTTGGATGGGAGGTATGGCTTGACGGAATGGAGATTACGCAGTTTACCTATTTTCAACAGACGGGAGGCATTGATATAAAGCCTGTTGCCGTTGAGATTACCTACGGTATAGAGAGAATAGCGATGTATCTTCAGGAAATAGATAATGTCTATGAGATAGAATGGGCGCATGGTCTGAAATACGGCGACATTCACCTTCAGTCGGAAGTGGAATTTTCAAAGTACAATTTCGAAGAAGCCGATGTGGATATGCTTTTCACGCTTTTCGATATGTACGAGAAGGAAGGAATGTCGCTGATAGATAAAGAGCTTGTCCTGCCTGCATATGATTACTGTCTGAAAACATCTCATATCTTCAACCTTCTCGACGCGAGAGGCGCCATATCGGTTTCCGAGAGGGTGGGATATATTGCGAGAGTAAGGGCAATAGCGAGACGCTGCGCCGAAGGATATGTGAAAATAAGGGAAGAGAAGGGATTTCCTCTTTTAAAGAAACAGTGACATTACGGAGATAAAGGATAGTGGGAGAATTTTTTCTTGAAATAGGCACGGAGGATTTGCCGGCGCGCTTTATTCCTCAAAGCATAGACGAAATAAACAAAATCATTGCAAAAATTCTTTCCGAAGAAGGTCTTTCGTTCAAGGAGATTGTTTCCTTCGGCACATACAGAAGAATCGTTTGCGCGGTAAAGGGAATAGATGACGAGCAGAAGGACAGAGAGGAAGTAATTTACGGTCCTCCAGTATCCATTGCCTACGACAAGGATGGCGCGCCCACGAAAGCGGCAAACGGTTTTGCCAAAAAAGTGGGAGCCAATGTGGACAAGCTCGAAAAAGCGTCAACCGGCAAAGGAGAAGTCCTCTGCCTTAAAAAACTCATAAAAGGCAGGAGGACGGAAGATATTCTCCCGTCGCTGTGCGAGAGGGCGGTTTCTTCTCTTTCATTCAAAAAAACGATGAGATGGGCAGACTGTGATTTCAGGTTTGCAAGACCGCTGAGATGGTTTGCCGCGCTTTATGATAAGTCAGTAGTTGATTTTGAAGTGGCGGGAATTAAAAGTTCAAACAAAACATACGGACACAGGTTTATTTCACCTGACGAAATAGAGGTGTCATCTTTTTCCGATTATCTTGAAAAAATAGGAAACGCGGGCGTAGTTTTAGATCACGATAAACGCCGGGAAGTTTTAAAAGAAAAAATCCATCAAATGGCATCAGAGGCAGGGGGAGAAATTATTGAAAGTGACGAGCTTCTCGAAATGCTTTCCTTTATGGTAGAATGTCCGGGCGCTGTGGCAGGGGGTTTTAATGAGAAGTTTCTCATCGTGCCCGAAGATGTCCTTTCGTCTGCGATTCAGAAACAGCAGTTTTATTTTCCAGTGAGAAATAAATCAGGTGAGGATAAAAAATTGCTTAATGCCTTTGTGGCAGTTTATGACAAGGATAAAGATGTCAGCGGAAATATAAAAAAAGGAAACGAAAGGGTTTTGCGGGCAAGACTCGAGGACGCAAAGTTTTTCTACGAGGAAGATATGGAGACTCCCTTTAAGGAGAGGACTGAAAAGCTTAAGAGCATTGTCTTTATGGAAAAACTCGGCTCCATGTATGAAAAAGTTCAGCGCGTCAACTCTCTTTCAAAGAGTCTTATGGAATGTCTCATTACAAATATTCCCGAAAGCATCAATGCCGTTGCCTGCGAAGATGCGGCGCTTTTATGCAAGAACGATCTTCTCACGAAAGTTGTTCAGGAATTTCCCGAACTTCAGGGCATTATGGGAAGGGAATATCTTATAAGGCAGGGAGGTAATAAAATAACGGCAACGGCGGTCTTCGAACATTATCTGCCAAGATTTGCAAACGACCTGCTTCCCGAGTCCGCGGAAGGCGCTGTTGTGGCGCTTGCCGACCGAATGGACAGTATTGCAGGATGCTTCTCGAAAGGATTCATTCCTTCCGGCTCGGAAGACCCCTTCGGTTTGAGAAGGGCGGCAATAGGCATAATAAATATCGTTGAGAAGTTTGATTTTTCCCTCAATCTGGAAAACTTTATCGGTGCTTCTCTGTCACTTTACGGTGTTGATGAAAAATCGAAACATTCCGTTTGTAAAAAGATAATAAACTTTTTCAAGGTTCGTTATCAGGGTACTCTTGAGCTTAAAAAATCAAGAATGGATTTGGTAAACTCGGCGATTAATGCGAGATTCGATGATTTCAATGACACGACAAGGCGTGTGGACGCCCTTCACAGACTGATGAATGAACCGTGGTTTGAATCTTTGTCAATTGCTTTTAAAAGGGCGATGAAAATTCTTCCGGAGGAAGGAATATCCGGTGAAGTGGAAAGTTCCCTTATCGCCGAAGACGCGGAGAAAGAACTTCTTGAATCGGTGCGTAAAGCCGAGACCGGGAGCAGGCCATATCTTGATTCGGGCAACTACTTCGAGGCGCTCAGGAGAATTTGTGAAATAAGGGAAAGCGTAGACCGCTTTTTTGATGAAGTTCTTGTTATGAGCGATGATTTAAAGGTAAGGGAAAACAGGTTCAGAATATTAAAAAGGATTGTTGACCTTTTTTCGGATATAGCTGACTTCAGACAGGTATCTTCCGGAAAATAAACAAAATAAAAATAGTGGAGGAAAAAATGGGTAAATATGTCTATTTTTTTGGTCATGGAAGGGCAGACGGAAACGGAAAAATGAAAGACCTCCTTGGAGGGAAAGGAGCGGGTTTGGCAGAAATGACAAATGCTCAGATTCCCGTACCGCCCGGCTTTACCATAACAACTGAAGTATGCAAACTCTATTATGAAAACAATGAAAGCCTTCCGCAGAGGGTGAAGTGGGAGATTGACGAATCTACGAAAAAGCTCGAGGATAAGCTCGGTGCGGGGCTTGGAGAAGAAAAGAACCCCCTCCTGCTCTCAGTAAGGTCCGGCGCAAAATTCTCGATGCCGGGTATGATGGACACAATTCTAAATCTTGGGCTTAACGATAAAACAGTTGAAGGTCTGTCAAAGAAGACCGGCAACAGGCGATTTGCTTTTGATAGTTACAGAAGGTTCATTCAGATGTTCGGAAATGTAGTGCTCGGAATGGACAAAGATGACTTCGAACATGTTCTGGACAAAAAAAAGAAAGCGAAAAAAGCGAAGCAGGATATAGACCTCAAAGCCGTCGACCTTGAAGATGTGGTAAAGGAATATAAAAAGGTAATCAAAAAGAATGCCGGAATAAACTTTCCGCAAAATTGCAAGGTTCAGCTTCAGATGTCAATCGAGGCGGTTTTTAAATCATGGAACAATCCCCGGGCAATAACATACAGAAAACTGAACGATATACCCGGCGATATCGGCACAGGAGTCAATGTGCAGTCAATGGTCTTCGGAAATATGGGAAAGAATTCGGCAACGGGTGTAGGATTTACCAGAAATCCCGCAACGGGAGAAAAGAAATTTTACGGAGAATTTCTTGTAAACGCTCAGGGGGAAGATGTTGTTGCCGGTATCCGCACGCCACAGCCGATTGACAAGTTGAAAAAAGTTATGCCGCAGGCATTCAAGGAGCTCAAAGAAATTACGCAAAGACTGGAAAAGCATTATAAAGATGTTCAGGATTTTGAATTCACCATTCAGGAAAAACAGCTCTTTATGCTTCAGACTCGCGTGGGCAAAAGGACAGGGCTTGCTGCTGTAAAGATAGCTGTTGATATGGTCAAGGAAGAGTTGATAACGAAAGAGGAGGCAGTATCGAGAATCGAACCCGCCGCACTCGAGCAGCTTCTTCATCCCGTATTTGACCCTCAAAAAAGAAGTAAGGCAAAATCTGCGGCAAAGGGCCTTCCGGCTTCTCCGGGCGCCGCGACAGGTCAAATCGTATTTACAGCGGAGGAAGCCGTTGAATGGACAAATAAGGGCAAGAAAGTCATTCTCGTACGCCTTGAAACAGCACCCGACGATATTCACGGAATGCATGTATCCGAAGGTGTCCTCACTGCAACGGGAGGTATGACTTCTCACGCTGCCGTTGTTGGCAGGCAGATGGGAAAACCGAGCGTGGTGGGATGCGGCGGTTTGCAGATAGATATGAAAGCCGGCAAAGTTATCATCAAGGGAGTCACGAAGAAACGCGGTGACTTCATTTCAATAGACGGTTCAACGGGAGATGTTTTTCTTGAAAAGATACCCAGCGTTCCTTCTGAGATAATTCGTGTAATTACAGGCAAAATGAAACCGGCTAAGAGCAAAATTTACGGCTACTTTGACAATATACTTACCTGGGCAGACGAAATAAAACGGCTGGGAATAAGGGCGAACTCCGATACTCCCGTGGATTCGAGAGTCGCAAGGGCATTCGGCGCAAAGGGCATAGGTCTTTGCAGGACAGAACATATGTTTTTTGAAGGAAACAGGATTCCCATAGTCGTGAAGATGATTCTTTCGGCTAGGGAAGGGCAGGCGGGACTTGATTTAATAGCAGGTCTGCAGGAACAGTTGAAGGGAGCTTCCGCAAACTCCAAAAAGGAAATTAACGCTGAAATAAAGAAGGTGGAAAAGGAGTATCGCGTCGCCATAAAGGATTACACTGAGTCTTTGGAAAAACTTCTCGCGTTGCAGAGAAAAGATTTTCAGGGTATTTTCAAGGAGATGGACGGACTTCCCGTTACAATCAGGACTCTTGACCCGCCCCTGCACGAATTTCTTCCAAAGCGTGAAGAACTTCTCGTGGAGATAGCCACACTCAAGGCTAAGGATGCCAGGAAAAACGCAAAGAAGATTGAGCAGAAACAGGAACTTCTTGACAAGGTTGAAGAACTTCACGAGTTCAATCCAATGTTGGGTCACAGGGGATGCCGTCTCGGCATTACATATCCGGAAATTACCAGGATGCAGGCAAACGCCATATTTTCAGCCGCATGCGATCTTTCAAAGAAGAAAATCACCGTTATTCCCGAAGTTATGATTCCCCTTGTAGGTGATGTTGCCGAGTTAAAGGCGCAGAAGGAGATAGTGATAGCAGAAGCGGAAAAGGTTATGAAGGAAAAGAAGACTAAAATTCAGTATCTCGTAGGCACGATGATAGAACTCCCCCGCGGTGCCATCACTGCAGATGAAATCGCGGAAGAAGCGCAGTTTTTCTCCTTCGGAACGAATGACCTCACTCAGACGACTTTCGGATTCTCAAGAGATGATTGCGGAAAATTTCTGAAAGTTTATATCGAAAACGGACTTCGTGATAAAGATCCCTTTCAAACCATTGACAAAAACGGCGTAGGCAAGCTTGTGAAGATAGGAGTCGAAAAGGGACGAGCAACGAGAAATTCCCTCAAGGTCGGGGTTTGCGGTGAACACGGAGGCGATCCGGATTCCATTGATTTCTTTAACGGAGTCGGGCTCGATTATGTCAGTTGTTCGCCTTACAGGGTTCCTGTCGCGAGACTTTCCGCGGCACAGGCGACAATAAGAGAAAAGAATGCCAATTGAAAACTAAAAGTCTGATATGCCCCGGATGCGGAGAGAAGGTAAGGGATTTCAGGAATCCCGTGCCTACCGTTGACATTATTATTGAGGTAGAGAGCAAAAAAGAGAAGAAGATTGTTCTTATAAAGCGAAAGAATACTCCCGTAGGATGGGCGATACCCGGTGGATATGTAGACTATGGGGAGTCTCTGGAGGAAAGCGCCGTTAGGGAGGCAAAGGAGGAGACTTCTCTTGATGTGGAGTTAGTCAGGCAGTTTCATTCCTACTCCGACCCTTCGCGCGATGAAAGACAGCACAATATATCAACTGTTTTTATCGCGAGGGCAAGGGGAGGAGAATTGAAAGCTGATTCCGATGCAGGAGAGGCGGAATTGTTCGACAAGGATAGTCTTCCCGAAGAAATAGTATTTGACCATGGTCAGATACTTGAAGATTACTTCACAGGTAAATATTGAGTGAATACTCTGATTTTACTTGAAAAAAAATACAGGTGTGGTAATTGTTGCCAATTAAAAAAAATATTTTGTAATTGAGTTGGCTGATTAACTAAACTAACAAACATTTAACATGAAATGAAAGGAGTGGATAGTTGAGTACTATGTCCATGAAAGCACTTCTTGAAAACGGTGTCCATTTCGGTCACCAGACAAAGAGATGGAATCCGAAAATGAAGAAATATATTTTCGGAGCAAAACACAACATCTATATTATCGATCTTCAAAAGACGGTAAAGCTTTTTGATGAAGCCGAAAGCTTCGTTAAGAACAAAGCTGCTGAAGGTGCTGTTGTTCTCTTTGTCGGAACTAAAAAACAAGCAGCTGAAATAATCAGGGAAGAATCGGATAGAGCGGGTTGCCCTTTTGTTTCCGAAAGATGGCTTGGCGGAACACTTACCAACTTTGAAACTATTTCAAAAAGTGTAAAGAAACTGATTGAGATTGAGGAAATGAAGTTGGCGGGTATTTATGATGCTATGACAAAGAAAGAAGCAATCAAACTTGAGAAGGAAAGAATCAAGCTTGAAAGATATTTCGGCGGAATAAAAACTCTTAAAAGAATACCCGACGTGATTTTTGTCATTGACCCCAAGAAGGAAAGAATTTGCGTAAATGAAGCAAAAATTCTCGGAGTACCCGTCATAGCGCTGGTAGACACAAACTGCGATCCTGACCTTATTGATTTTGTGATTCCGGGAAACGATGACGCAATCAGGTCAATTAAAGTCATTACTTCATCTCTTGCAGATGCTGTTTTAGAGGGAAAAGAATTATTAAAAGAGAAAGAAATAGTAGTGGAAAAAGAAGGCGAAGAAGGTGATGAAGGCACGACTGTAGATACCGAAATTGAATCGAAACCGACGACGGCGGACGATTCGCTTGATAGTTAGGTTTTATAAAAAGAAAATCGCGGGAGCGAGTATCATATAGTTAGGAGAAAGTGATGTCAGTATCAGCGGAAACAGTTAAATCTTTAAGAGATAAAACGGGGGCAGGCATTCTTGACTGCAAGGAAGCTCTTCAGGAAAGCAATGGCGATTTTGAGAAAGCAATTGATTTTTTAAGAAAAAAGGGGCTTGCGTCTGCTCAGAAAAGGGCATCAAGAGCCACATCCGCGGGACAGGTTGGGTCGTATATACACGCGGGCGGAAAAATCGGCGTACTCATAGAGGTTAACTGCGAAACGGATTTTGTCGGGAAAACCGAGGATTTTCTTGAGCTTGTCAAAGACCTTTCAATGCAGGTCGCCGCGGCGAATCCCAAGTATGTACGCAGGGATGAAGTCCCGGAAGCGGAAGTGAACAAGGAAAAGGATATATACATTTCTCAGGCGAAAGATTCAGGAAAGCCGGAAAAAATTCTTGAAAAGATAGCAACGGGACGCCTGGAGAAGTTCTTCGAGTCAGTATGTCTGATGGATCAGGTTTATATTAAGGATGGCGATAAAACGGTAAAAGATATAGTTGATTCCGTTATTGCAAAGGTCGGAGAAAATATAAGCGTTAAAAGGTTTGTCAGATTTCAGTTAGGTGAAAACTGACTTTTTTCATCGTCATACTTCTAACAGTCCATGGCCGGAAAAATAAAATATAAAAGGATTCTTTTAAAGGTATCCGGAGAAATACTTGCCGGAGAATCCGGTTCTGGTATCGACCTCGATGTAATCAAGAAGGTTGCCTCAGAGATTAAGGACATTCACAGTCTCGGCGTTGAAATAGCTGTCGTAGTCGGGGGCGGTAATATCTTCAGAGGGGTAAGCGCGTCTGCAAGAGAGATGGACAGAGCATCTGCCGATTATATGGGGATGCTTGCCACAGTTATAAACGGGCTTGCTCTTCAAAGCACCCTTGAAAATATGGATGTTTATACGAGAGTGCTCTCGGCTATCGAAATGCGCGATGTTGCCGAGCCCTATATTCGCAGAAGGGCGGTCAGGCATCTTGAAAAGAAGCGAGTCGTCATATTTGCCGCGGGAACGGGAAATCCTTTTTTTACAACTGATACCGCCGCGTCACTGAGAGGTATTGAAATCAAAGCGGAAGTGTTTCTTAAAGCCACTAAAGTTGACGGTGTTTTTACATCCGACCCGATGAAGGACAAGAAAGCGAAGATGTTCAAAAAACTCACTTACCTTCAGGTTCTCGAGAAAAGATTGCGCGTTATGGATTATACGGCTATTTCCTTGTGTATGGATAACAAGCTTGATATTATCGTTTTCAATTTGAATAAGCACGGAAATTTAAGAAAAGTTGTTAAAGGTCAGTTAGTAGGGACCACCGTAAAGGGGTGAACTATGAATGAAGAAGTGCTTCTGGAAGTAGAAGAACAAATGGAAAAGGCCGTTTCCTTCCTCGTAAAGGAACTTGCGACCGTAAGGACAGGAAGGGCTAATGCGTCCATTCTCGATACTGTTCGTGTCGACTACTTTGATACTCCCACTCCCATAAACCAGCTTGCAACGATTTCAATTCCGGAAAGCCGGCTCATTGTCATTCAACCATGGGATACGAAAGTGATAGCACAGATAGAGAAAGCCATAATGAAATCGGATTTGGGTATAAATCCCAATAGCGACGGAAAAGTCATAAGAATACCCATTCCCGAACTTACCGAGGAAAGAAGGCGCGAGCTTGTCAAAAACATAAAGAAGATGGCGGAAAAAGAAAAGGTAAGTGTAAGAAACGCACGCAGGGACGGAAACGAAAAGCTCAAAAAGCTCGAGAAGGACGGACATGTTTCTGAGGATGAGATAAAAAAAACTATGGAAAAGGTTCAGAAACTTACTGATTCATATGTTGAAAAAATAGACAATATATTAAAAGTTAAGGAAGAAGAGATTTTAACAATTTAATGCTATTTATCTTTCGTGGAAGGAGGTGTTTCAGAGATGCATGTTATTACAGATGAATGTATTGCCTGTGGCACTTGTGCGGAGGTTTGCCCCGTTCAGGCTATTGAAGAATCAGGGGACGCTTACGCAATTAAAGATACCTGCACTGACTGCGGTACCTGTGTTGAATCGTGTCCGGTAGACGCAATTAAACCGGGTGAATAAAAATGAAATAGAAATTTCAAAGGGCGAAGCTGATTTTAATCTTCGCCCTTTTTAGTTTATGCGGAATATTTTATGACCAACGAGGAAAAACTTTTAAAAAGTATTGACCCCAAAAGGATTCCTTCGCATATTGCCATTATTATGGACGGCAACGGCAGGTGGGCAAAAAAAAGGAACCTTAGCAGGATAAACGGTCACAGAAAAGCCACCGAAACCGTGAGAAGGGTTGTCATGGCTTGCAGAGAGCTCAATGTGGACGCGCTTACGCTATATACATTTTCCATTGAAAACTGGAAAAGGCCTAAAGCGGAAATAAAGGCGCTAATGATGCTTTTAAAAAGGTTTCTTCTCGAGGAATATGAGGAGATGCAGCAGAATAACGTACGGCTTTCGGCAATGGGGCATATTGATTTGCTTCCTGCCGATGTGCGTCATATTCTCGATGATGTGATGTCAAAGACGTCTTCCAATGACGGAATGGTGCTCAATCTCGCTCTGAGTTACGGAAGCAGGACTGAGATTGTCGATGCCGTAAAAAAGATTTCCGAAGATTACAGAAACGGAAAAATCAGCCTTTCGAAAATCGACGAATACGAATTTGAAAAATATCTTTACACGGCAGACCTGCCTCCTCTCGACCTTATGATAAGAACGAGCGGAGAATTGAGAATATCTAATTTTCTTCTCTGGCAGATGGCATACGCGGAAATATGGTTTACGCCTGTTTTTTGGCCGGATTTTGAAAGGAAGCATCTTTTTGAAGCTATACTCGATTACCAGAGACGTGAAAGAAGGTTTGGCCTTACGGCTGACCAGATTCAGAAAACAAAATCAGTCTCCCGTTAGCATAAACTTTCCATGAGTGAATCAAAGAGGTATTATTCGGCGCTGATAATGATTGCCGCGGTTATTCTCGTTATCGAGATGGGGGGAATAACGGCATTTTACATTATCGCTTTTATCCTCGCTATTTTATCCCTTGATGAATTAAGGAATATTTTTTTACAAAACAATATTTCATTGTGGCGCGTACCTCTCCTTTTATCAGGACTTGCTGGAGTCTTTTATTTCTCAATCGCTCTTCGCGACGGAATATTTCCCGTCTTTCTCTTCGCGTTTTTTATAATAACTCTTGCATTGAAGCTGAAACCGCTCACAGGAAATGTTAGTTTGCCAAAAAAGATATTCCTGTTCCTTTTTTCGGTTATCCTCATTTCGGTGCCCCTTGCCTGTATGATAAACATAAGGGGAGATGATAAGGGGATTATTTATGTCTATGGGGTACTTTTTGCCACATGGGCAAGCGACTCGGGCGCGTACTTCACGGGAAAGAAATGGGGAAAACGAAAGATGTCGCCCGTGGTAAGTCCAAATAAAACCTATGAAGGACTTGCGGGGGGTATTTTTTTAACGACTGTTGTTTTTCTTTTATGGCACTTTGCGGGAAATATGCCCTTAGGGAGCGCCATTGTGCTTGGTGTTTTAATATCCCTTGCCGCCACATTCGGAGATTTGCTCGAATCACTTTTAAAGAGGAATGCGGGAGTTAAAGATTCGGGAAACATCATACCGGGACACGGAGGAATTCTTGACAGAATAGATGCCCTTCTTTTTACAGCGCCGGTGTGGTATATATTTATAAAGTATTTTGCTTAGGAGGAAAATTTCAATGGATTTTGATGCGGAAAAAATTGTCGGAGATATTGAAAAAAGAATAGAAGACCTCGGGAGGCATCTTTGACCTGCCTAAACGAAAAAAACGCCTTGAAGAACTGGAGTCGCTCATTTCTGATGAGAAATTCTGGAAAGACAAGGACGGGGCAAAAAAAATCCTCGCGGAAAGAAAAAACATAGAGAAGGCGATAAACGAATGGGAGTCTCTTGACCGCAAATCTAAGGATGTAAGCGAGCTTTATGAATTATGCGCAGGCGAAGATGAGGAACAGATGCAGAATGAGCTTGAAGAGGAAATTACCAACCTTGCAAGCGAGCTCGAAAAGAGCGAGGTTAGAATCCTTCTCTCAGGCACAGATGATTTAAAAAATGCTATTCTGACAATACATCCGGGCGCAGGTGGCACAGAGTCGCAGGATTGGGCTCAGATGCTTATGAGAATGTATCTGCGATGGGCAGAGAGAAGAGGGTATCGTTCGGAAATTAACGATTTACAGCAAGGTGATGAAGCGGGCATAAAAAACGTAATCATCACAATAAGCGGCGAATATTCTTACGGGTATCTCAAAGCCGAAAGCGGTATACACAGGCTTGTAAGAATATCCCCCTTTGATGCAAACAAGAGAAGGCATACTTCATTTGCATCGGTTTTCGTAACGCCTGAAGTAGATGATGATATTACCATTGATATTAAAGACGATGAATTGAGGATTGATACATTCAGGGCAGGAGGCGCGGGAGGACAGCACGTTAATAAATCAGACACGGCAGTGCGCATTACCCATCTCCCTTCGGGAATCGTCGTGGGATGCCAGAATGAGCGTTCGCAATTTCAAAATAAGGCAACGGCAATGAAGATTCTGAAGTCGAGATTATATGAGCTGAAACTTCAGGAAGAAAAGGAAAAGATGGACGTCATTAACAGTCAGAAGACCGATATTGCCTGGGGTCATCAGATACGCTCTTATGTGCTCCATCCATACAGAATGGTAAAGGACCACAGAACGGAAGTGGAAATAGGGAACGCGGACGCGGTGCTTGACGGTGACATCGACCGTTTTATCGAGTCCTATCTCGTCAGCGCGGGAAGGAATTAATAGAAATCAGTGAATAAGATTATTAAGAACGAGAGGTGAAAAATTGGAAGACAATGAGCTTATAGCGAAGCGAAAGGAAAAACTCGACGAGCTTAGAAAAATGGGAATAAACCCCTTTCCCAACGACATACCGGAAATTACTCCCCTTAAACAGGTAATAGATAATTTCGGCGACAAGAATGACAAAGAATTTGAAGATGTGAAGGATGAATTCTGTGTTTCCGGAAGGATAATCACAGTACGGGTAATGGGGAAAACCACCTTTATGCACATTCAGGACGCCACGGCAAAGATGCAGATTATGGTGCGCTTTAACGATTTGGGGGAAGAGAAGTATAAGTTTTCCAAAAAGTTTCTCGATATCGGCGATTTTGTCTTTGTCAGGGGTAAACCCTTCAAAACAAGAACGGGAGAGCTGACGGTGTGGGGAAGCGATATACGCCTTGTTACTAAAAGCCTCAGGCCTCTTCCGGAAAAATGGCACGGACTCAAGAATGTGGAGCTTAGATACCGGCAGAGATATGTGGACCTTATCGTAAATCCCAATGTTAAGGATGTTTTTGTGAAAAGAAGCAGGATTATAAAAGAGATGAGGACATTTATGGATGAAAACGGCTTTCTCGAAGTGGAAACGCCGATGATGCATCCCATTCCCGGAGGCGCCGCGGCAAAACCCTTCGAAACACATCATAATGCCCTGAATATAGACCTGTTTCTCAGAATAGCTCCCGAGCTTTATCTTAAGCGCCTGATAGTCGGCGGTTTCGAAAGAGTCTATGAGATAAACCGTAATTTCAGGAATGAAGGTATATCCACACAGCACAATCCCGAGTTTACTATGATGGAATTCTACTACGCCTATGCCACATACAGGGAATTGATGGATTTTACCGAAAAACTGATATCAGGCGTCGCGCAGAAAATATGCGGAGATATGTCCTTTACCTTCAACGGCAAATCCATTGACCTTTCTCCTCCGTGGCAGAGAATGACAATGTTAGAGGCAATCGAAAAAATCGGCGGAATAAAGAGCGAACTGCTTAAGGATTCTGAATCGGCATACAGTGAGGCAGAACGAATCGGCGTGCAGAATATTGACAAATCGATGCCTGCGGGAAAGCTTATTACGGAGATATTTGAACTTATCGTGGAACCCAAGCTCATCAATCCCACTTTCATCTATGATTTTCCCGTTGAGGTTTCCCCGCTTTCAAGAAGGAAGGAATCCGACCCTTCGCTTGTTGACAGATTCGAATTGTTCATAGGCGGATTTGAAGTGGCGAACGCGTTCAGCGAGCTAAATGACCCCGTTGACCAGCTCGGAAGATTCAGTGAACAGGTTAAAAACAGGGAAGCGGGAGACGAAGAAGCCCACTATATGGACACCGATTACATTAGGGCGCTTGAATACGGAATGCCTCCCACTGCGGGCGAGGGTATAGGTATTGACCGTCTTGTAATGATTCTTACGGGTTCTTCCTCTATCAGAGACGTAATTCTTTTCCCGCAAATGAAACCGGAAAACTGAAACAATGTCATTTGAATCCTTTGTAGGATTGCGCTTTCTGCAGGGAAGAAGCGGAAGTCGCTTTCTTTCAATGGTAACATTCATCTCATCGGCCGGCATTACACTCGGAGTTGCCGTATTAATAGTCGTCCTCTCTGTAATAGACGGATATGAGGATATAATGCGCGACAAGATTTTAGGTGCCAATGCCCATATCATCCTTTTCAATTCAGCAGAAGGAGGGACCATCTCCTCTTATGAAGAACTTTCCCGTAATCTCGAAAAAGAGAAGGGGGTTGTGCGCGCTGACCCTTTCAGTTATCTCGAAGTAATGCTTACGTCGGGAGATAAAAAGGAGGGTATCGTCATCAAAGGTGTTTTGCCGGAATACCTTGATGTGGTCAGAGGATTTTCAAAACTCGATGTGAGTGATGATTTTTTTCTCGAAGGAGGAAAAAAGATTATTCTCGGCACAGAACTCGCGTCATCTCTCGGCGTATCGGAGGGAGATACCGTCAGGTGCCTCGTGCCGCGCACCTCAGGCGCGGGAAGGGCGGTTGTGCCTGAAATATTCACTTTTCGCGTCGCGGGAATATTTGACAGCGGAATGTATGAGTGGGACAGAAGTCTTGCCTATACGTCACTTGCCACTGTAAGTGCCATAACGGGTTTGAGAGAAAGCGTTTCGGCAGTGGAAATGAGAATTGAAAACCCCGAAGATGTCGATGAAGTGGAAGAGGGAATACGGGAAAAATACGCCTATCCATACTACACCCAAACGTGGAAAAGGATGAACAGCAATCTTTTTTCAGCCCTTCGTACCCAAAAAATAATGCTATTCATAATCGTTATGCTCATTATACTCGTCGCGTCATTCAACATAATGAGCACACTTCTCATAAGCGTCCTTGACAGAAGGCGGGAGATAGCGGTGCTTAAATCAATGGGCGCATCGAAAAAATCGATTATAAAGCTGTTTATGCTGAAAGGGCTCGTAATTGGCGCGACTGGCATTGTTGCCGGAAACGCTATTGCTTTTGCCCTCTGCTATATTCTGAAAAATTATCCTTTCATAGATATAGATTTTACCATTTACTATATGAAGACTCTTCCCGTTTCGATGAGTCCTTTGACATTTTTAATGGTTACGGTTTATGCCGTTGCAGTCTCGCTTTTCTTTTCCGTATTTCCCGCGTGGCAGGCGTCGAGACAGAATCCTGTGGAACTTTTAAGATATGAGTAACGGAAAGGGTTGACGTGAATGTAAATTATTTCATAGCGCGAAGATATCTTAGAGGCAAAAAAAGAAACCGTCTTCTCTCGGCGATTTCATTCATATCCGTTGCGGGCATAACCGTGGGTGTGATGGCGCTGATAATCATTATTTCCGTTATGAACGGATTCGAGCGCGACTTGCGCGACAAGACCCTGTCCACCAGACCCAATATACTCATTGAGGGGAAAAACGGAGCATATATCGATGATTACGTTACCATTGTGGAAAAACTGCGAAATTCCGGAATGACAAAGAGCGTATTCCCAACAATGAGAATACAGGCGCTTATTCTAAATTCCGTGGGTACGTCCGGAATTGAAGTCGTGGGATTTGATTTTTCCGACAGGGAAGCGCTTTCGAAAATAGAAAGGCTTTTAAAGGATGACAGCGAAAAAAAGAATTTTACCGCAACAGGCAAAACAATATATGTGGGCAAGGAACTTGCAAGGCATCTCGGAATTTCAGAAGGCGGGACTGTAAAGGTTATGCTTCCCGACGGGGTGCAGACTCCTTTCGGATATTTTCCCACGGTGAGAACATTCAAAGTGGGAGGAATATTTTCAAGCGGCATCTACCAGTTTGACTCCTCCGCGGCATTCATAGATATAGCTTCAGCACGAGACCTTCTCTCGGCAGGCAATGTGATTTCCTCCATTGACATCGATGTTGAAAATATTTTCAGGGCAGACGAAATAGCTCAATCTCTTTCAGTCCTTCTCGGAGACGGCGTGAGGGTGCGTACGTGGCGCGAAATGAACAGGCATCTTTTCGGCGCTTTAAAGCTTGAAAAATACGCGATGTTTTCCATTCTGCTTCTCATAGTCATTGTCGCCGTATTCAACATAACCAACACCCTTATAATGACCGTCATAGAAAAGCGCGGAGATGTCGCCGTGCTGAAAACCCTTGGCGCGTCAGGTAAAAAGATTATGCGGATTTTTATGATAGAAGGTCTGATAACGGGAATTGCCGGTACATTGTCCGGCGCGGGCATAGGCCTTTTTCTCTGCTGGCTTCTCGAAAAATACGAAATAGTGAAGCTTGACGATACCGTTTTTTACACTTCACACATACCCGTTGAAGTGAATTTTCTTTCGGTTATATTAATCATAGCCGCAAGCATTCTGCTCTCATTTCTTTCCACTGTATATCCCGCGAAGTATGCCTCAAAGTTAAAGCCCGCAGAGGTGTTGAG
>CAZJVM010000051.1:0-17442 GCA_964549305.1 uncultured bacterium | reverse complement strand
TTAGTTTTGTCCTAAGGTTGACAATACACCGGAAATAAAGAAACATCTGTTTTTAAAAAATCATTTTCAGGAGGCAGATAATGAGCGGAAAAGTTTACGACATATCCTCATACTATTCCCATAACCAGGGCAATAGGTGGACATACAGGCATAAATCCGGAGAGGATGAGTCTGAAGTCACCTATGTCATTGATGGAAGTGAAACATTTTTAGGAGTGGAAGTGCCCAGGAAAGTGCAGGAAGACAATCCCGAGGAGTATTTCTGCACGCTGATTGATCCTGTTTACGGTGTACGTGATTTCAAGCATCACATAGGAATGTCGCCCAATTATCTGATTTACACTCCTCCCACAACAATAATTCCCGCAAAGATGTCTCCGGGAGATATTCACTATAACGCGACTCATCTTTTCCGGCACAAATACGACGGTGAAATTCAGGATGAAGGCGAGTTTTACGATATTACCCGATTTGAAACGATTGAGGATGTTGAAACTCCTGCAGGCATTTTTAAAGAGTGTCCTAAACTTACGCTCATTAGAGACGACGTGTTTTCTGATTTGGTTGTGAATGTAGTTTTTACCCAATGGATGGCAAAGGGAGTGGGAATTATAAAAATCGGCGCGAAAGTGAATATATACTCACCTAAGGACGGTGAACCTTACACTGTTGACAGCAAGGATATTCTGATTTCCGCACAGGTTGACGGGAAAAAATATAGTTGAAAACCTATTTGTTTTTCTATATACAAACTTGATTCAATGTAAATAAAGTTCAAAGTTCCCTTGACAAATGCCTTTTACACTCTTATAAGAGTGCTATAAAACTCCTATAAGAGTGTATATTTTTATGGATAAAGTTACTATTAAAATTCCGCGCGTGCTTTATAGCAAAATTCGGCAGTTGATTGCGGACTCCGGTTTTAATTCCCCAACAGATTTCATCGTTTATGTCCTCAGGGATATGGTCAGCGATGCCGGAATAAGCACCGAAGATGACGCGCTTCAACCTGACGAGTTGAAAAAGATAAAGAGAAAACTTAAAAATCTCGGTTACCTATAAACCATTTTTAAACCTGGGAGAAGATAGAATGATTAAACCTCATGGCGGCACGCTGATTAACAGGGTTGCCGATAACAGCAATGTGGACAATTTGAAAGAGAAGGCGCAGGGACTGAAAAAGATTGCCCTTAACGAAAGGGAAACAAGCGACCTCGAAATGATTGCCACAGGCGCATTGAGCCCTCTTGAAGGCTTTATGACATCAAAGGATTACAATTCCATAATCAGTGACAGGCATCTGTCAACGGGGCCTGTTTGGACAATCCCCGTGGTGCTTTCGGCAAAGGACGGAGACGATATACAAACCGGCACGGAAGTTGCTCTTTGCGAAAACGGAAAACCCCTTGCCATAATGGAAGTTGAGGACAAGTTTTCTTTTGACAAGGAGAAGGAGGCGCAGGCCGTTTTAAGGACAACCGATAAGGCGCATCCCGGTGTTGCCTATCTCGATTCAATCGGCGACTCATATATAGGCGGAAAGATAACCTTGCTTGAAAAGCCGAATCACGCTGATTTTCACGAATTTCGCCTCGAGCCCGCGCAGACGAGAAAGCTTTTCGAGGAAAAAGGATGGAAGACTATAACGGCATTTCAGACAAGAAATCCAATTCACAGGGCTCACGAATATCTTCAGAAATGCGCTCTGGAAATAGTTGATGCCCTGCTCATTCATCCTCTTATGGGTGCAACGAAAGGTGATGATATTTCCGGAGAAGTGCGCTGGGAATGTTACGAAACCCTGCTCAAAAACTATTATCCCGATGACAGGGTGGCAATTTCGGTATTTCCCGCGGCAATGCGCTATGCAGGACCTTCCGAGGCGATATTTCACGCCATTGTGAGGAAAAATTACGGATGCACGCATTTTATAGTCGGTCGTGACCACGCAGGCGTAGGCAACTACTACGGCACTTATGACGCTCAGCTGATTTTCAATGATTTCAGCCCTGAGGAGATTGACATTACGCCTCTCTTCTTTGAACATGCCTTTTTCTGCACAAAGTGCGGCAACATGGCATCCACGAAAACCTGCCCTCATTCCAATGAAGACCACGTTTTCTTGAGTGGCACAAAGGTGAGAGAAATGTTAAGAGCAGGAGAAAAACCGCCGGCAGAATTTACAAGACCTGAGGTTGCAGAAGTTCTTGTTAAAAGTATGAAAAATTCTTAATAGGGAGAGAGGTTAATTATGGCAAAATTAGTTATTATTGGCCTTGACTGTGCAACGCCTCAGTTGGTTTTCGGCGACTGGCTCGATGAGCTTCCCAATATCAAGTCGATTGTGGACGAAGGAATGCACGGAAAGATGGTTTCCACAATTCCGCCCATTACAGTGCCCGCCTGGACTGCAATGATGACATCGCAGGATCCGGGAATGCTGGGGTTTTACGGTTTCAGAAACAGAAAGTCCTACGGATACGATGACCTCTATTTTGCAAACGCGAATTATGTCAAGGCAAAGACACTTTGGAATTATCTTTCAAGAAACCGTATGAGTTCGCTTGTTTTCGGAGTGCCTCAGACTTACCCTCCCAAGCCCCTCAACGGTATGCTTGTGGCAAGCTTCCTCACTCCCAACAAGGATGCCCAATATACGTGGCCCGATGAGGTAAAGGCGGAAGTGGACAGCGCGGCAGGCGGCAATTACATAATAGATGTCGATGATTTCAGAACTGACGACAAGGATAAACTTTTAAAGGCAATATATGAAATGACGGAAAGCCGTTTCAAGGCATTCAGGCATTTTGTGCAAAAGGATTTTGATTTTGCCATGATGGTCGAGATGGGAATCGACAGGATTCATCACGGATTCTGGAGATACTTTGACAAGGAACACCGTCTTTACGAGCCGGGAAACAAGTATGAAAACGCCATAAAGGATTATTACAAAGAAATTGACAGGGAAATAGGCGAAACGCTGAAAGTAATAGGCGAAGATACATCGGTTATTCTCGTTTCCGACCACGGCGCAAAGACAATGCACGGCGCTATCTGCATCAATGAGTGGTTTCAGCGGGAAGGGTTTCTCACTCTCAAGGAAAAGCCCGCAAAACAGACGAAGCTTAAAATGGATATGATTGACTGGGAGAAGACAAGCTGCTGGGGTGAAGGCGGTTACTATTCGAGAATATTCTTCAATGTAAAGGGACGCGAACCGCAGGGAGTTATTCCTTCCGAGGAATATGAATCTTTCAGGACTCAGCTTATTGCAAAACTTGAAGCGATGACTGATGAAAACGGTAAGTCGATTAATAACCGTGTTTTCAGGCCTGAGGATGTTTATAAAGAATGCAACAACATAGCGCCCGACC
The DNA here is from genome assembly GCA_964549305.1 of uncultured bacterium. Taxonomy (GTDB): domain Bacteria; phylum Schekmanbacteria; class GWA2-38-11; order GWA2-38-11; family J061; genus J061. The sequence continues at coordinate 14,068 of CAZJVM010000051.1, read as the reverse complement.
TGATTCTTTATCCGGGAAACCTTGACTGGCGCTCGGCGGGCTCAGTTGGCACGGGCTGTATTCACATCTATGAAAACGACACGGGTCCCGATGACGCAAACCACGCGCAGGAAGGAATTTTCGTGTGGAAAATACCGGGCAGGGAATGGACTGAAAAGGAAAGGGATGTTTCGATTTATGACATTGCACCTTCCATTTTGAAATTTTATGGGATAGATATCCCTGAAAATATGATAGGCAAGCCAATTATTTAAAAAAAATCTGAAAAATCGGAGGAAAAATAATGAAAGGATTTACACTTTGGTTTACGGGGCTTTCGGGTTCGGGAAAAACCACGCTTGCAAGAGAAGTTGAAGCTATTCTCCTTGAGAGGGGAGCGAAGGTTGAAGTATTAGATGCCGATATCGTAAGGACAAACCTCAGCAAGGGACTTGGATTTTCAAAGGAAGACAGGGACATCAACATCCGGCGCATCGGTTTTGTGTGCAACCTTCTCACAAGAAACGGCGTCGTTGCGATTGCCGCGGCAATTTCTCCCTACACGGCAGTAAGAGACGAAAACCGCCAGATGATCAAGGACTATGTTGAAATTTACTGCAAATGCCCTCTTGAAACATTGACCGAAAGAGATGTGAAAGGGCTTTATGCGAAAGCGATTAAAGGCGAAATAAAAAACTTCACCGGTGTCGATGACCCCTATGAAGAGCCGGAAAATGCCGAAGTTGTAGTTGACACTTCAAAGGAATCAGAAGAAGAAAGCGTTAAGAAAATTATCAGGACTCTCGAATTAATGAAGCTCATTCCTGAAACAGGGGAATCGGAGTATTCAGACGACGAGGAAGATGAAGTAAAGCAGAGACTAAAAGACCTCGGTTACATTTAAAAGGGAGGATTTTTCGTTGGCTTTCTTTTTTAAGAAAAAGAAGAAGAAAAGGTGCTGCGTAATAGGGCTTGACGGTTCGCCTTACTCACTCATTCAACAATTTGCCGATGAAGGGGTTATGCCCTTTATGTCAAAGCTTAGAGGTGAGGGGAATCTTCAGCAGATGAAGGTGACGCTTCCCGAGATTTCATCGGTAAGCTGGTCCTCTTTTATGACGGGAGTAAATCCCGCGGAGCATGGCATTTTCGGCTTTATGGATTTAAATCCCGGCACTTATGATATGGTTTTTCCGCAGTATTCCGACCTGAAGGCGCCCACAATATGGGATAAGCTCAAAGCAGACGGCAAAAGAAGTGTTGTGGTAAATCAGCCGTCAACATATCCCGCAAGACCGATGAACGGAGTTATGGTTTCGGGTTTTGTCGCGATTAACATCAAGAAAGCAGTTTATCCCCTTGCCGTAATTTCACAGCTTGAAGGACTGGGATACAAAATAGATGTGGATACAATGAAAGCGCGTGAAGACCACGATTTTCTTATTAAGGAACTTTACTCCACGCTCGAGGGAAGAAAAAAGGCACTTGACCTTTTCTGGAAAACTCAGGACTGGGATTATTTCGAGCTTATAGTGACAAGTACCGACCGCCTTCAGCATTTTTTGTGGGATGCGCTTGTGGATACTAATCATAAATATCATCAGGCATTCCTCGATTACTATAATGCTGTTGACAGCTTTGTTAAAGATGTGTACGGACGGTTTCTCGATATTGCGGGAGACGGTGAAAGCGGAAATCAGTTCATACTCCTTTCAGACCACGGATTCACGGGAATAGAGCAGGAGGTTTATCTGAACAATTTCCTTGAAAAGGAAGGCATCATAAGTTATAAAAAAGATTCACCTGATACGGTCGCGGATATTTCCGATGATACGAAGGCATTTATTCTTGACCCCGGCAGAATTTACATTAACTACAGAGATAAATACCCTCGCGGTACCGTTGACAAGGGTGAAGGCGATGCGATTCGCTCACAGATAAAGGGAAAACTGGAGACTTTGGAATATAACGGCAAGAAGGTTGTAGATAAGGTTTTTTTTAAAGAGGATATTTACAGCGGTTCCTGTTTTGACAATGCTCCTGATATGGTAGTTCTTTCCAATCGGGGATTTGACCTCAAGGGGTCGGTCAAGAAGAAGGAGCTTTTCGGCCGTACCGTTTTATGCGGAATGCATACCTGGGATGACGCTTTTTTCTGGTCATTCGGCAAAGAGAAGGACGATATGCATATCACCGATGTTTCCGATATTATTTTAAAAACATATTAACGGTTAGTGAAAATAATTTTGCAGATTAAAAAAAGTTTGAAATATAGATTTGCTTCGGACTCCTTTTTCAGAGTTGCTGTGTTCGGCATTCTAATTTTTTCATTTGCGTCAAATGCAGATGCCTATATAGGACCCGGTGCGGGATTTGCTTTTATTTCAAGCTTTTTCGTCCTCTTCGTAACTTTTCTTCTCGCGTTCCTTTCTATTCTTGCCTGGCCTGTGAGGTTTATCATAAGGACATTCATAAAGAAAAGAAGCGGAGTAAAAACAGATACGGAGAAAGTGATTGTGCTGGGACTTGACGGACTTGACCCCGCTCTTGCCACAAAATATATGAACGAGGGGAAACTCCCCAATTTTTCAAAGTTGAAAGAAGAAGGTTCATTTTCGCCTCTGAGAACAACATATCCGGCAATGTCGCCCGTTGCCTGGTCATCTTTCATTACGGGAGTTGACCCGTCAAGGCATAATATTTTTGATTTTTTAAAAAGGGATGTAAGGACATATCTGCCCGATATTTCTTCTGTACACATTGGTAACGCGAAAAGGACTATTAAGCTCGGGAAATACAACGTTCCCATAGGAAAACCGGAGATTACGCTTTTAAGGAAAAGCCAGCCATTCTGGAAAATATTGGGAGATAACCATTTATTCAGCTCGGCGCTTCGGGTGCCCATTACCTTTCCGCCGGAGAAATTCAACGGCGTTTCTATTTCCGGAATGTGCGTGCCTGACCTGAAGGGAACGCAGGGGTCCTTTACCTTCTACACAACCGACAAGAATTCAGTGGGCAAGCATACAGGCGGTGTCCGCGTTCTGGTGGAAAAGAACGGAAATATCGTCAAGAGTCATATCAAGGGTCCTGAAAATTCTCTCCTTAAGGAAGGCGGGGAAATGAGGATTCCTTTTACTGTTGAAATAATCAATGACAATGAAGCAACCCTGAAACTTCCCGATGAAACAATCAAGCTTAAAAAGGGCGAATATACGGGATGGACACCCGTTGTATTCAGTGCAGGTCTCGGAATAAAGGTGCAGGGCATATGCCGTTTTCTTCTTAGGTCTGTTTCACCGGAATTTAATTTTTACATAACACCGATAAATATCGACCCCGATAACCCGGCAATGCCTATCTCTCATCCGCTTTTCTATTCGGTATATCTTTCTAAGATGCAGGGACGTTACGCGACACTGGGACTTGCCGAGGATACATGGGCGCTTAATGAAAGGGTGATTGACGAAGAGGCATTCCTGGGACAGGCATACAAGCATCAGGAAGAGAGAGAAGATATGTTTTTCAATGCCATCGATAAGACTCAAAAGGGAATGGTTGCCTGCGTTTTTGATACCTCAGACAGAATACAGCATATGTTTTTCCGCTATATAGATGATAAACATCCCGCAAACAGGGACAAGGATACGGAGAAACACAAAAACTCCATCGAAGATATGTACAGGAAGATGGATGAACTTGTGGGAAAGACAATTGAAAAGGTGGGTGAGAAGGATGTATTGATGGTAATCTCAGACCACGGGTTTAAATCTTTCAGAAGATGTGTGAATTTAAATACATGGTTTTATGAAAATGGCTATATGCATTTCAAGAATTCAGGAACAGGCGGAGAATGGTTTCAGGATGTTGACTGGTCAAAGACAAAGGCATACACATTTGGCCTTGGTGGAGTGTATATAAACCTCAAGGGAAGAGAAGGACAGGGGATTGTGGAACCGGGGGAAGAATATGAAAATCTCAAAAAAGAATTGTCAGAGAAACTTGATCATTTTAAAGATGAAGAATGTGATGAGATTGCGATTAACAAACTTTTTGACAATGCGGAGCTTTTCAGCGGGCCTTATGCCGGAAACGGACCTGACCTTTTCATCGGATTCAATGTAGGTTACAGGACATCGTGGGAAGCGGCAGTGGGTAAATGCACGGACAAGGTTATAGAGGACAACACGAAGAGTTGGAGCGGAGACCACTGCATTGACCCGAGATGCGCGCCGGGAATTCTTTTCAGCAATAAAAAGGTTGACGCCGAAGCGCCTTCCATAATGGACATAGGTCCTACGGTGCTTAAGCTTTACGGAATAGACATACCGGCATATATGCAGGGCAAACCGCTGATTAATAATTTTTAAAATTGTAAAAGAGGCAGACAAAGTTTGAATAAGACAGGAAAAATATTGAGCTTATTAGTATTTGCCGTGCTAATGACATCTGTTGTTTTTACTCCGGGTTGTTCAGATAAGCAGGCAGTTGCTACAAAGAAAAAAGTGCTCATACTGGGATTTGACGGCATGGACCCTCAAATTCTCGGTAAAATGATGGATGAGGGAAGAATGCCTACTTTTGTAAAGCTTGCATCGGAAGGTACATTCAAGAATTTGCAGACATCAAACCCCCCGCAGTCTCCCGTCGCGTGGTCGAATTTCATTACGGGAATGAATCCCGGAGGACACGGCATTTTCGATTTTGTCCATCGTGACCCTAAAACTCTTTTTCCATATCTTTCCACATCGCGCACCACGGGAGGAGGAAAGACTTTTACCATAGGCGACTGGGTAATTCCTCTTGAGTCGGGTAAGGTCGAGCTTTTAAGGCACGGAGATTCATTTTGGGAAATTCTTCAGAAAAAGGGCGTTCCTTGTACAGTCTATATGATTCCATCGAATTTTCCTCCTGTTGAAAGCGAAGCCAAAACACTTTCCGGAATGGGAACTCCTGATATGCTCGGTACATACGGCACTTTTTCATATTATTCCAATGTTGAACCTGAAATGGAAAACGGCGAAATATCAGGCGGAAAATTTTACGAAGTATATGTCAAGAGAAACACAGTCAAAGCAAAAATATACGGTCCGAAAAACACTTTCAAAAAAGACGTGCCTGACAGCACAGTTGATTTTACTGTCCATATAGATCCTGAAAATCCTGTGGCGAAGATAGTCCTTCCCGATGAGGAGATTTTTCTAAAGGAAGGTGAATGGAGTAAATGGATTCGGATTGATTTTGACCTTATTCCCTATATACAGGGAGTTTCAGGGATATGCCGTATCTATCTCAAGGAAGCTCATCCTGATTTTAAACTTTATATAACACCGATAAACATAAATCCCGAGGACCCGGCGCTTCCTATTTCCACGCCTGACGATTTTTCAAAAGAGCTTTTCGACAATGTGGGATATTTCTACACGCAGGGAATGCCTGAAGACACCAAGGCGCTTACAAGCGGAATATTTGATGACGGTGAATTCATCAAGCAGATTACTCTTGTCCACGAAGAGGAAGTGAGGGGATACAGATATCTTCTTTCCCAATTTAAAAGCGGAGTTCTTTTCTATTATTTTTCCAGCACTGACCAGAATGCCCATATGTTTTGGCGCCAGCACGACAAAAACCATCCCGCTTTCAATCAGGAATCCTTTGACAAATACGGCGATGTCCTCGAGAAGGTCTATGAGGAGATGGATGAAGTGCTTGCTTATACTTTAGAAAGACTTGATGATGACACAACGCTTATCGTAATGTCCGACCACGGTTTTGCTCCATTCTATTATTCATATAACATCAACACGTGGCTTTTGAATAACGGATATGTAACTCTTATCGACCCTTCTAAACAGGGAGAGGAAGAGTTGTTTGCAAATGTAGACTGGAGCAGGACAAAGGCCTATGTGCTCGGATTAAACGGGCTTTACATCAACCTTGCCGGCAGAGAGGCAAACGGCATAGTATCACCCGGCGCAGAGCGTGATAAGCTTGTTAATGAGCTTGTTGAGAAACTTGAAAATGTTGTTGACGCAAAAACGGGGAAAAAAGTATTTAAAAAGGTTTACAGGAGAGAGGATATCTATTCAGGCCCTTATGTTAAAGATGCTCCTGATATTCTTTTAGGCTTTGCACGCGAATACAGGATATCGTGGGAAGCGAGTCTCGGCAAGTTTCCAAAGGAATTGGTTACGAATAATATGGAAGAATGGAGCGGAGACCACTGTATGGCACCTGAAGAAGTGCCGGGTATTATCCTTTCCAATAAAAAAATTGTGAAAGAAAATCCGGCTCTTTATGACATTGCGCCTACACTTCTGGCGGAATTCGGATTTGAAAAGAAAAAAGAAATGGTTGGAAGCAATATTTTTTAACCTGTTATCGCAGGGAGGATGAAAAATGTTTGGCGGATCGAAAATTAAGCTTGATAAGGATTTGTTGGCAAAAGTGAAAAAATACGCGGATATTGCAGGTTATTCTTCAGCGGAAGAATTTATTACCCATACAATTGAGAAGGAAATCGCAAAACTTGAGGAGTCTGACTCTGACTCGGAAGAAGATATAAAGAAAAAACTTCAGGGTTTGGGATATATTTCTTAAATAACGCCATAGAGTAAGGAATTGAGAAGATAAATGATTTCACTGGTAAATATTTTGAACACAATTTTTGACCTTATCTTTGCGCCTTTCAAGAATATGGCGCCTGCGTGGGGTATATCTGTCGTGTCTCTCGTAACAGGTGTTGCTATGCTTATAATATTTCGCTACACATCCAACCAGGACGGTATAAAGAGCGCGAAGGAAAAGATAAAGGGATACCTTCTCGAGGTACGTCTCTTCAATCATGATCTTCAGCAGATGCTTAAATCGCAGAAGAAGATATTGAGGACGAACCTTACCTATATGCGCTATTCGGTTACCCCGATGCTTGTAATGATTGTTCCGGTTATTTTCATTCTCGTACAGCTTGACAGCAGATACGCCTACAGACCCCTGAACGAGGGTGAAAAGGCAGTTGTATGCCTGAAACTCGACAAGGGAGTTTCGGTTGCTGATGCAAATATCGAAATGAAACTGCCTCAGGGAGTCAAACTCGATGCCCCAACTCTTACAATCGAAGATGAAAATGAAATCGACTGGAGAGTGCTTGTAGAGAAGAGCGGCAATTATGAATTGACTTTCAATGTTAACGGCACAGCATATACGAAAATATTATCAGCAGGTAAAACGCTTGGCAGAGTGGGGGCGACACGCGACAAAGTTAATTTAGAGCAGTTGCTTCTCACTCCCGCGGAAAGCCCGTTTCCTTCCGAATCAAAAGTTTTGGAAATCAGAGTTGATTATCCCGAGATGAAACTCACTTTTTGGGGTGTTGAAATCCACTGGCTTATTGTCTTTTTTGTACTGTCAATTGTTTCCGCTTTCGGACTGAAAGGTACATTTGGAGTTCAAGTTTAATAATAAAAACTTGCATCATCCTACACTTTTTCCAGTTAAAATCATCTCATATACTATTAAAAAACAATTAGTTATGTCTTTGTTGAATAAATATTCTTTTGTATGACAAAGAGCTTTTAAAAATGTCGGTTTTTTGAACATAAAAAACATAAACAAATCAATAACTTAAAAAAAAGTAAAAATAAGTGTCGGAAAAATAGACAGATTTCTTCTTTTTTTTAAATTCTTTTCTCCTCTCCTACAAAAAAATCAAACAAAATAATTAATAAAATCAATTAGTTAAAAATTTTTTTTACAAAATCTCAAAAGTTAGCATAGTTTTTGCTTACAAAATGTAAAGCGGAAGAAAATGTATTTTTACATTCATTCATTTTGGGGTTGAATTTATAAAAATTGAATGGAGTGAATTAATTCTTAACTAGAAAAGTGAACGGAGTTCAAATGAAAACTGAAAAATCCTTTTCGAGAAAGATATTTGTTTGTGCCGCAACTTTTTTTCTCTGTTTTTTCATCACATCTTTTTTAATGCTTCCCGTTGTACTTGCCGGTGATGATATAAACGACATTACAGGAAAAAAAGGTCATCCGAAAATAGCCGGCGTGTTAAACAATCTGATTAATAAGAAGCAGATAGGTGGTATGTCTGCCGCGGAAGGTTTTGCCCAGCAAAACGGAATAGATTTTGTCAACGGGAATGCCAGAGTTGTATTTGTAACTGATTCCGCAAACACATCGATTGCATCACAGCTTGCGACATTTGGAGTAACCGTAGGCAAAAAGTATAACAACTTAATAAGGGGTTATGCCCCTGTTTCCTCTCTTGCGGCAATTGCAGTGGCATTGCCGGGGGTGCTCAATATACGGCTTCCGTTTACGCCGCACGAGATTGTAACAAGCGAGGGAGTCGCCTTGACGGGCGCAGATGTGTGGCATACATCGAGCCATACAGGCGCGGGGACAAAAGTTGCCGTAATTGACCTGGGGTTTAACAATCTCACCGCGACGATTACAAACGGAGACCTGCCGGCAGGTGTTGTTACTAAGGATTATACGGGAGCAGGGCTTGAAACCGGCACAGTCCACGGAACTGCCGTTTCCGAGTCTGTAAACGATATGGCTCCTGACGCGCAACTCTATCTTTTGAAAATCGCCGATGAAATAGATTTGGCAAATGCCGTAAACGATGCCGTAATAACTTATGGCGTCAATGTAATAAACCATTCCGTAGGCTGGGTTAACACAGGCCCATACAATGGCACGGGTCCAATTTGCGATATAGCGAACGGCGCGCGCGCAAACGGAGTTCTTTGGGTGAATGCCGCGGGAAACGAAGGCGGTAAACATTATCAGGGAGTTTTTACATCCACAGACGCTGACGGCTGGCATGAGTTTACGACTTCTCCAATAGACGAACTGAATGATATTTTCATTTCCGGAGGACAGACTGCAAGCATCTTTTTAAGCTGGGATGACTGGGGTCCTGACTCGAACAACCCCGCATCGGACCAGGATTATGACCTTTTCCTCTTTGCCTCCGACGGCACCACTCAGGTTGCATCATCGGAAGCCTGGCAGGGAGGCGCGCCGGGCACACCTCCTGTTGAAGGATTGAGCTATACTCCCACTTCGGGAGGAAATTACAAGATAGGAATCTATAATTTTGCCACTACGAGAAACAGCGATATGAAGCTTTTTACTTTCAGACAGACTCTGGAGCACAGAACTCTCTCGAGCAGTTTAATGCAGCCCGCGGATGCCGCGGGAGTTCTTACCGTAGGCGCAATTGACAGCACTAAGTGGACAACGGGACCTCAGGAGTCCTTCAGCTCGCAGGGACCTACGACAAACTGGAGCGGCGCGGTACCGAGGACAAAACCGGATATAATGGGCACCGATAATGTTGACAGCTTTACATACGGACATTGGTTTGGAACTTCAGCCGCGTCTCCTACTGTTGCAGGCGCGGCGGCACTTGTTTTTGACCGGTTCCCTTCATATACGGCAGACCTCGTGCAGGCATTTCTCGAAGCAACTGCCATCGATATGGGAAATACAGGAAAAGACAATATTTACGGTTCGGGACGTCTTAATTTGACTGACCCCACTTATATCGAGCTTTCGAAATTTATAGTAAAACAGAAACGCAGTAAAGTTATTGTTAAGTGGAAGACTGCAACTGAGGTCGATAATTTCGGTTTTTATATATTGAGAAGCGAATCGGAAAATGGAGAGTTCATAAGGATAAGCAAATTTATAAAGGCAAAGAAGAATGCTGTTTCAGGCGCAAAATACAAATATCCCGACAGAAAAGTAAAAACAGGAAACACTTATTACTATAAGCTTGAAGATGTTGACACTTCAGGAAACAGTACCATTCACGATGCAGATAAGGTTAAGATATCTAAAAAGTTATTTAAAAAGAAACGCAAAAAAAAGTAAATTGGAAAAGATGTACAATAAAGTATTTTAGCTTTAAGGGGTTAAATTATGAAAAAAGAAAAAAGAAAGTATGAAAAACCGGCAATTAAGCGAGTAAAACTCATTTCCGAAGAGGCAGTACTCGGTACATGTAAGAACGACCTTGGCGCAGGTCCCAATCAGAGCCAATGCCTGATTCCCCAGTGTTTTAATCAGGGTAGTTAATTTTTCAGTAAGCTTTTCCGGATAAAGATTCTGCCGGAAAGTCAACTAGTCTGCTTAGTAAAAGTAAGCAGTTGATTCATCGTTTTATAAGGTAAGATAAAATGAAAAATCGGATATTGGTAATTTTTATATTATTATTTGGCATAACAGGTTCGGCTTCTGCTCTTGTTTTTTCTGATGGTACATTCAATGATACAGACTGGTCATTGACAATTCAAACGATTAATGCAGGCGGTTCAATAAGTGAATCACAATCACTTTCCGGAGGCAATCCCGGTGAATTTAGAAGAATTATAAATACTGTAAACCCTTATTCGCATTCTTTTATTGCAGGATTTTATCTACGAAGCGGTGCGGATTATGACCCTTCAACCGACGGTGCAATAGGAACAATAGATTACTCGGAAGATTCCATTATGCTTGAAGGACAAGGACAGGGAGAGGCAACAAGTCCTGCTCTTTTTCAGAATGGAAAGTATTATTATACGTGGGGACTTTTATCAAATCAATCCGTATGGACTCATCAGTCACTTCTTTCTCTCGGGGCGCAGGATTTTTACACTATTTTTGATGTAAATGATCATCCTGATTTTTCAGAAAACGGCAGTATTATTTCTTTTGGATTTTATAGGGGTAACAGCACGCTTGGACCCGGTTACACAGTAGATGCGGGCATTGATAACTGGGAGTTGAAGATTAATCCGTCAATCCCTGTCCCCGAGCCGTCAACGGCACTTTTTCTTGGTATGGGACTTATCGGACTTATCTATTTTAAGAAGTCCTGAAATTTCGGCATTCAATTTCCGGTAATTTTTTTTGAAAGATTATCTTTTGTATCATCGTCTATTGATTTAGGTTCTTATTTTTTATAAATAAAAGTAAAGGCAGGCATAAACGCCTGTCTTCTTTGTATATGGAGATAAACGACAGGAAGATGAAGATATTTTTCAGAATTATCGTCTCTGTTTCAGTATTTGTATTTTGCTCTTCCGTTCTGCAGGCACGGGAGAATGTTTCGATTTTAAGGGAAGATAATATCGTAAAGATTGATATAAATTATTCTTCTTTCAAAAATGAAAAAATCAAAGCAGAGCGCAGAGTTTACGATAAAATTTCTCTTGATGATGCGGGGTTCCTGAATAAACCGGGTTTTCCTATGGTTCCTGTTGCAGTTGCCCTTTTAAATGTTTCATCAGAAGATATTTCAGGAATCGAAATTGTAAACAGCGAATTACAGACTCTTTCAGGATATAACCTTCTCCCTTCTCCGTCAAAAGAAATGACCATAAAAGGTGGCAAACTCGCCGCAAGAGAGAGTTATTCGGAGAATAAGGAAGTCTACGCCGATAACTCATTTTTCCCCAAGGTTCTTTTTGAAAAAGGAGAATCCGGAATAATGAGAGGTAAGAACTTTACGCAGGTTGTTTTTTATCCTCTCCAATTCAATCCCGTTACCGGAGAAGTAAAGTTTTACTCAAAAATCAGCGCAAGAGTGAGAATTACTTCATCTCCTTTAGAAGGCGCATCTTTCAGAAAAACGGCAAAGAAGAAAGAAGAAATTCATCTGAAAGCAAATTACAGAAAAGCAAAGAAAACTTTAAAGGTTACAACAGGTGAAGAGGGTATATATAAAATCACCTACAATGACATCAAGAAGGCGGGGCTCAAACCATCGAAAATAAAAACCTCGACAATCAAGATTTATAACAAAGGCAGTGAATCTGCTGTATCAATACGAGGAAAGAAGAAAAAATATTTCAAGAAGTTCAACAGCATCATCTTTTACGCTGAGCAGAACAAGAGCGAATATTCCGATACCAATGTTTTCTGGCTTGTGTGGGGAGGTGCGGCAGGGAAAAGAATGTCAGTTTATAATGGAAAAAAATATGATGATTCCCTAACGGGCCCTTCTTCATTCATTGAAACTGTACACTTTGAGAAAAATAATGATTGGGTGCAGACTGTGCCTCATGAAGAAGGAAAGGACCACTGGATGTGGGGTGGGTTCTTTATTGGAACTTCAAGCAGTGACGGAACAAAAACTGTGAATTTCTCACTTGACGGACTTTATGAGGGAAGCAGTGATGCCGTTACAATGACTGTCGCGCTTCTTGGAGTGACGACGTTTTCCGGCACAGATACCGACCATCATACAAAAATCTATGTGAATAACAATCTTGTTGATGATTTTCTATGGGATGGTGAAAATGAAAAAATTATTACGACAACTTTCAGCGCGGATATTCTTGACCCTCTTTCAAATACTCTTACAATCAAAGAGATTGCAGACCAGGGAGCAGTCTATGATGCCGCTCACCTAAATTGGTTTGATATTGTAGTCAATAAAACATTTACCGCCAGCAACGACATTCTGGAATTCGAATGTGCTGAAAGCGGAGCGCGGAAAATGAGTGTTGGAGAATTTACGAAAAAATCAGTTTATGTTTTTGATATAACAGAGCCGGTTTCACCGCAAATCATAAAGATTAAAAAACAGAATATATCTGCCGGGAAGTATAACATTACTTTTGCTGATACAATATCGTCAAGTAAGACATATCTTGCCCTTACAAAGAAAAAATTTAAAAAACCCCTGAATATTTCAACTGATAAATATTCAAAACTTACATCAGCAGGGAAAGGCGCTGATTATATTATCATCAGCCATAAGGATTTTATAAAATCCGCAAAAGCGCTTGCAAATTACCGGAAAAGCCAGGGTATGACCGTTAAGGTTGCAGATGTGCAGGATGTTTATGATGAATTCAGCGACGGTTTGTTTGATCCGCAGGCAATCCGGGATTTTCTGAAATATGCCTACGAAAACTGGAATCCAAAGCCTTTTTATGTTCTGCTAATCGGTGATGCGAATTATGATTATATGGATTATAAAGAAAAAGGCGTAAAGAATTATATCCCGGTAAAACTTGTTCATACTTCAACACTTGGTCCAACTCCAAGCGATAACTGGTATGTGACAGTTGACGGAATTGATGATTTGCCCGATATGGCAATAGGGCGTATTCCAGCAAGGACCTCAGCAGAAATTGACAATGCGATTAACAAAATTATGAGTTACGAAACATCACCGTCTCCGGGAAACTGGAATGAGAATGTGATTTTTGCCGCAGACAAGAATGACCCCGGCGCAGGTGATTTTGCGAGCACATCCGATGATATAGCATTCCTTCTTCCGACGATTACATATACGGTTTCAAAATATCATCTTGATGATTATTACAATTCAGGCACTAAGAAGACTGATGTTGATACGGCAAATGCAGACTTGATTAGTGCAATGAACGACGGAGTTTTTATGATTAATTATATGGGACACGGTTCTTTGGGTGAATGGGCAGCTGTGCTTGAAAAAGATTCTGCAAGCGGGAGTAGCGGGTCATTATTCTCAAAAGCTGATATTTCATCTCTTTCAAACTCGGGCAAACTGCCATTGGTTCTTGCCCTTGACTGCTTCAACGGTTTTTTCGCCTCGCCTGAAAAGGAGTGCCTTGCGGAAAATATGATAAGAGAGAAAGATAACGGTGCGGTTTCCTTTATCGGGCCTTCCGGTGCGGGATTCAACTATCAATCAAAGATATACGGCGAAGAGGTTTTCAAGACTCTTTTTGACGGCAAAGGGGAAAAGGTTGCCGGTATAGTCTTTAATGAAGCGAAGAAGAATTCCTACGGAAAAATATCAGAGGATAACATCAATGACATAATCTATTTCGGCGACCCTGCCACGAAGCTGAATCTGCCGCAGTAAAAAAAGCATCTTTCGGGTTTTATTTGAAACTAAGTTAAAATAGTGAATCTTTCAATGTTAGTTTAATTTACTCCTCCGGGTGAGGTGAAATCTCAGCCGATTTTTCACGGAAGATATCGAATAAAAGGCAATTAAAAAAAGGAAAATCGGGGCGAGAGGATTTGAACCTCCGGCCCCCTGCTCCCAAGGCAGGTGCGCTAACCAGACTGCGCTACGCCCCGA
>CAZJVM010000050.1:0-17450 GCA_964549305.1 uncultured bacterium | reverse complement strand
TAATCCCGAATTATCTTTTTCCCTTCAAACCGCATTGGGGAGGGGAGGATTCGAACCTCCGAAGGCTTCGCCGGCAGATTTACAGTCTGCTGCCTTTGACCGCTCGGCAACCTCCCCTGATAAAAACTATAGACAACCTTCTTTGTATGTACTTTAATTTGGATTGTTAGTCTGAGGAGAAAATAATTTTAAAATTTATTCAGTAGCCACCCTAAAAACTTTTTGTAAGTTTAAAAAATAAAGACGGGATAAAAACCTCGTCATTCCTACAGGGTCAACGCCTGCCCAGAGCCGATGAGAGGACTTGAACCTCCAACCTGCTGATTACAAATCAGCTGCTCTACCGTTGAGCTACATCGGCGTGCACACCTGTATTGTATTGCCTTCAAGTAAATTCCGCTTTATAGTATCAGCACATAAATATGTCAAGAAGAAATTGTAATTATTGAAACTTTTATATCTCTGATTTTCTATGTACCGACTATATATTTTGGAGAACAGATAAAAATATGACCTTCGCCTGAGAATTCATTGTGATTTTTTCTTTGCAGTATTCAAAAGAACAACGCCCGGCACTTAAACAAACATATATAATTTTATGTTATAAAATGGTTTAATTTATATAATAAAGAATATTTTTAATCTGTTATGAAAAATATTACTGTTATTTATCAGCACCAGTGTATACCTCCTCTTCCCCAATAGATTCCATATGAGATGTCATTACTCTTTCGGGAACCGCCTGTTTTTCCATTTAAAATAATTGTGACTTAACTTACCCCATCGTCAAGACAAAATAAACGGGTTGATTAAGGTGTAATTCAGTCTGCCCCGGTTTAAGTTCTGTTCTTTTTTTCTTCTAAATATTTTTATGACAAGTTTAAAAAATCCCCGCCCTGATTTAACAGCCGGAAACCCTCTGACGATATTTTTTGTGCATCCGGCGAGTTAAAGCACCGGGAAAGCCTGAACCTACTTTATAATTATTTATCTCTGCAACGGGAATAATCTCCGCGACACTGTTTGTAACGAAGCATTCCTCCGAGTTTTCAAGATTTTTTAAATAATATTTCCCTTCCTTTATCGCAATCCCTTCCTCCCGGGCAATCTCCATTACAATACCCCGTGTTATTCCCTCAAGAATATCGCAATCCTTCGACGGTGTAAAAATCATCCCATTTCGTACAAAAAAAATATTTGCCGATGATGTTTCACTTACAAAACCCCTTACATTTTTCATAAGCCCGTCATCTGCGCCTTTTTCAACTGCTTCGATGCGCGCCAAAACCTGATTGAGGTAATTGGCGCTTTTAATGTGTGAAGGAATGCATTGAGACGGTATTCGCCTTACCGATAAAACCGACAACTTTATTCCTTTTTGATACATCTTCCGGGGATAAAACCTTTTATCAGACGCGGTTATTATAACCGCGGGACTCTCTTTTCCGGTTACGGTAACCGCCCTTTGTGATTTTCCCCTTGAAACGGCAACCCTGATTACGGCATCCCTTAGTTTGTTCACCTTGAGAAGCGCACAAATATCCGATAAAATTTTATTTTCCCTTACTTTGAAGTTTATCCTCAACGCACAGAGAGACTCTTTCAGTCTTTTCATATGCCTGTGGAAAAAAGGAATATTCCCGTCATATGAGCGGAATGTTTCAAAAACGGCATCTCCGTAAAGGAATGAGCGGTCATTTACGGAAATCACCTCTTCTGATTCATTGACAAATGAACCGTTAATGTAAATTTTCATCTTTCAAGTGCCTCGATTATAGACTGTGCCTTATATAATGTTTCCCTGTACTCGGATTTGGGGTCAGAATCGGCAACTACTGCGCCTCCTGCCTGAAGGTAGTATTTCCCCTTCCAATGGATGAGCGTCCTTATGATTATATTGAAATCCGCGTCACCGGAGAATGAAATATATCCGGCAGACCCTGAATAGATTCCTCTTCTCACCGGTTCAAGTTCCTCTATTATCTGCATCGCTCTTATTTTCGGCGCGCCTGTCATCGACCCTGCGGGAAAACACGCCCTTATACAGTCAAAAAAGTCTTTCCCTTTTTTAAGTTTTCCGCGCACCGTGGAAACCATCTGAAAAACCCTTGAATATGCTTCAATGCTCATCAACTCAAAGGGCAAGACAGACCCTGTCTCACATACTCTTCCAAGGTCGTTTCTTGAAAGGTCCACTATCATTATATTTTCTGCCTTATCCTTTATGCTTGCCGCAAGTTTCCGTCTGTTTCTTTTGTCCTGAGCGCCTGTTTTTCCTCTCGGCATAGTGCCTTTTATGGGTCTCGTTTCAACATTATCCCCGTCAACTCTTAAAAATCTCTCGGGAGAGGCGGAGACGATTGACAATCCTTCGAATTTAAGAAATCCCGAAAAGGGAGTGGGGTCGTACTTTCTCAAGTCGCGGTAAATATCGAATGGTTTCCTGGATGACTCGATTGTAATCCTGTGAGAGAGATTGACTTCGTAAACATCTCCAGACGCAATGTAATCTTTAACACTGACTACGCTTTTGCAATATTCTTTCTCAGTGGTAATTTCGCATATTTTGGTTTTTCCGCATTTGCGGCGATTCGCAGGAGGTCCACCTTCCCGCGCCATTTTAGCTCGTTTCCCTTTTTTATAAGCTTCCTCGAGAAAAGACATCCCTTCCTCCGCGCGCATCGTGCTTACCGCCGGAATTGAAAAAAGATAAAGCATATCCGAGCTGTGGTCAAAAACCGCGCCACTATCGCAAAACATAAAATAAAGATCAGGAAGCGAAGGGGTATCATCGCGGCAGGGAACAACCTTGCTTTCGATAACCGCGTTAAGATTGTATCCGAAATAACCTACCGCACCTCCGGCAAAAGGAATGCCGTTTTTCCCGCGTTTAAATTCGTATTTCTTTACAAGTTTTCTCAAAATCCCGATTGGGTCGCCTTTCATTTTAGAAACCGCGCCTTCCATATTGGCAATCACCACCCTGTTCCCCTTTGCCCGCACTGTAAGAAAAGGATTTGTCCCGGCAAAGGAAAATGAAGAAATCGAACCGTGGGGCTCGCCTGACTCGAGAAGAAAGGCAAATTTCCTTCTTCCGAAAGCGGAAAAAAGTTCACAGGGCAAAAGCCCGGGACTCTCTATCTTTTTTAAGAGCATTTTCATCTTTTTAACCTTGACACTTTTATATTGACTGCACAAAAATATCAAAAGGCAAATACAAAAAGATTTTGCCGGAGGATGAAATTATGACATTGAAGGGGGAATCGCAAACTAAATTTCTGGCAGACTCGATGCTCGGAAAACTCGCGAAATGGATGAGGATGGCGGGCGTGGATGTTGCATCGAGAAAGGAAAAACGCTTTTCCTCATTTTTACGGCAGGGCAGAGAGACAGGAAGAATCATACTTACGAAAGATACGAAATTTCAAAAAATCTATTCTCCGCCCCCATTCTACTTTGTAAAAGAAATAACCGTTGACAGGCAATTCAGGGAGATACGGTCTGAATTCAATATTGAAGCGGGCGAAAACGTCCTTACGAGATGCCTCGAATGCAACACCATTCTCGAAGGGGTGGAAAGGGAAAAATTGCATGGGCTTGTGCCTGATTATGTTTATGACAACTTTCTAAAATTCACGCAATGTCCGAAGTGTTCAAAAATTTTCTGGGAAGGCACACATATGTCAAATTTGCGGAAAAGGATATTGAATACACCCGATGAGGACAAATAATGCAGAGGCGCAAAATTCACGAAGTTTTTAAGATGTTTAAATTTACCTGTTATTTCAAATAAAAGACGCCTTAATTTTTTTCAATATATGGACTTCTCCTGCAAAATCTTTGAACCTGATAATATATCTATAAATTTTCCTTTCCACGCTTTTCATAATAATCGATGACACAGGCGCCCACTGTATCTCCCCATACATTTACAGTCGTCCTGCATCTGTCAAGAATCCAGTCGATTGAAAGAATAATGCCTATCCCTTCAACGGGAAGACCTACGGACTGAAGGACCAGCACCATTGTCACAAGCGCCGCTTCCGGAATTCCCGCGGCGCCGATTCCCGCAATCGTAGCAGTAAAAAAGACTATCACAAGCTTCACTCCTTCAAGCTCGATACCATAACTCTGGGCGATGAATATCGCGGCAACTGCCTCATAAAGCGCAGTGCCGTCCATATTTATCGTTGCGCCCAGAGGAAGGACGAATCCCGAAGTTTCCCGCGACACGCCTGCCTCATCTGATACGCACTCCATTGTAACGGGAAGAGTTGCCGAAGAAGAAGCGGTTGCAAAAGCGGTCATAAGGGCTTTTCCAACGGACAAAAAATATTTTGCCGGATTTCGCCGCGCAAACAAAAGGAGAATCGGCGAAAGCACAAGCAAAGAGTGAATAACAAGGGCACAAAGCACCGTAAAGGCATATTTGCCAAGACTTTGCAAAAGCCCGTAAACCGCGCTGCCTCCCCCCGTCTCGCCCAATCTGTAGGCAATCAATCCGAAAATGCCCAAAGGGGCAAAGTACATAATCCAGTGCACAATTTTCATTACCGCGTCATTTACGGCGGAAAAAAAACTTGCCGCAACCCTCCCCTTCTCACCGATTGCATTCAACGCAAGTCCGAAAAGAATCGACGCGGTTATAATGGGAAGAATTTTCATCTCAGTCGCCGCCTGAAAAATATTGGGATGAATCAATCCCTCAATCATATGAATAAGGGAGTATTGAGCGCCTGAAGAAATTTTTTCCGCCAATGCCGCCGAAGGCAAAGGAAATCCCACGCCGGGTTTTACGGAAACCACCATTAAAATGCCTATTACAACTGCGATGCCCGTTGTGGTCATATAGTAAAAAAGCGTTCTTACCCCAAGAGTGCCCAGTTGCTTAAGATTTTTAAGGTTTGTTATGCCCGTAATCATAGACGCGGCAATAATGGGAATTACCATCATCTTGAGTGAATTGAGAAAAAGGTCGCCTAAAATTTTAACTTTCAGCCCGAAGAAAGGAAAAAATGTGCCTGTTACCGCGCCCGCGATTGCGCCTGCAACGATACCAGTGAGAATACCCTGTTTTTTAAAAAATGAAATCATTGAAAGAAGTCAGCCGGAAAAGGAAATACGCGAAATGCCGCATTTCAGGATTTGACTGCGTTGAGTTTTTTTTTCAACTCTTCTTTTGCCTTTTCAAACTCGCTCTTTTTGAAAAAAAGCTTTCCGCCTATGCTGTGCCCGTCAATAATGTCTTCTTCAAAAAGAAGATTCCTCAACGTATAGGAAGTCACCCCGAGTATCTTCGCCGCATCGCTCAAACTTATGAAATTATCGGTATTAATATCATTCAAGATGGAATCTCCTTCTCCGATTTGATAGAATTATTTTATATTCTAAATTATATTTTTCACCACTGCAAGACCAAGTTGGAAGGACGGAAAAAAAGGGGATTGTGGACAGAATGACGATGAAACATTACCATAGCCGAAGATGAAGGAATAGAATATGTCTGAAAGGAAGGGGAGAAAGTATCATATGCGCACAAAACTGCTATCGGGGATTTTTATCATACTCGGTCTTACGCTTTCACTGACCATGCTCAGGATAAGCCAGTTTCAAAAAACCGAACTAATCAACAAAGCGCACCATGACGCCGAAGCGACGACCAAAACCCTGCAGTCCATTCTCGAATTCCAGATGCTGAACAAGTCTTCCCACATTCTGGAAAAAACTCTCAGGGAATCGGTAAAAAAAGGGCAGTTTTCCAAAATATGCATTATCGGAAAGAAAGGAAATATAGAATTCTCCTCCAGTGTCGCCGATTTAAACAAAATTATTCCCTTTGAAGACGACAGATGCCACGTCTGCCATAAAGAGAAAAACAATATAAAGCCGTCAGTACGAACCATACTTATTGACGAAGATGGGAAAGAACCTTTCCTGAGAAGCATAAGCCCTATAATGAATAAAAGCGACTGTTACGAATGCCATTCGCGGGACAAAAAACTTCTTGGCATTTTTCTAACGGAAAAACCGGTCACTCATTCCTTCAAACTTATCGAGGCAGTGGAAAAACATATTCTTATGTCCGGAATCATTTCAGGCATATTCGTCATAGTGCTCATCTATTTCCTCACGGAAAAGCTTCTAAACCGCCCCATAAACAAGCTCATAGAAGGGACAAGGCAAATCGGAAAAGGAAACTACTCATCCCACATCGATATTAAAAGTAATGACGAGTTAAAAGAACTCGCGGAATCTTTCAACTCGATGACGGGAAATATCAGAAAGAATATTGAAGAAATAAAAACAATTTCCGCTCAGCTTAACATTCTGTATTCGATAGTCAACCGTCTCAGCAAAACGATAAATATAAACGAGCTTAAAAGCATAATCATTGAACTTGTATATGAAATACTCGACACTTCATCGACAATTCTTCTCACAAAGACAAATAACAGCAAAATCTTCGATGTTTTGGTAAAAGACAGCAAAATAAACAAACCTCATAGCTCGCAGTTTCATATCGAAGAGAATGAAATGCCGCATCCTTCCATTCTGTCAGAAAAACATTTTAAAATTCTCGAAAAAAACCAGTCTTCCGAGGTTTTTTTCTCCGATGAAAGACATATCGCCTATCTTCCCCTTGGAATCAGAGAAAGGAAACTGGGAATGCTCATTGCCGCGAGGGAAAACAGCACATTCAGTGACGAGGAAATGGAACTTATCAACGCCCTGAGAACACATTCATCCGTTGCCTTCGAAAATGCCTATCTCTATTCCGTTGCCATAACGGATGAGCTTACCGGAATTTTTACTTTGAGATATTTTCACACGCGCCTCGAAGAGCATATAGGAAAATTCAACCGTTACGGACAGAAATTTTCCCTTCTTATGCTGGACATTGACGATTTCAAGAATGTAAACGACACATACGGACATCCCGCGGGCGATTCGGTGCTTTCGGAAACGGCGAAAATGATTTCCCTCTCAATACGGGACATTGACCTTGCATTCAGATACGGGGGCGAGGAGTTTGCAGTCATTCTCCCCGAAACGGGAAAAAGCGCCGCAACCTTCGTTGCGGAAAGAATCAGAAAAAACATCGAAAAAACAATAATCGAAATAGACGAAAAACAGTCAATTTCAGTTACAGTCAGCATCGGTGTCTCTTCCTGTCCCGCAAACGCAAACTCGATGAAGGAGATAGTGCTCACATCTGACAAAGCGCTCTACAAAGCAAAGAAATCGGGCAAGAACAGAGTTTTCCCCGCTGAGGTTTGAGATTGGGCGAATACTTTACGCCCTGTCGGAGGCATTGACAAGAAACTTCGCAAGCGCCATTCTTATGTCGGCAACCTTTATGGGTTTTTCGAGGACTTCTGAAGCACCGCAGGATTTTATTTCATCTACGTTATTTTCCGAAGGATATCCGGTAATTGCAATCACATTAATAGACGAGGTTTCGGGGGAATTCTTTATTCTTCTGCACACCTCAAATCCGTCTATCCCCTTCATTATAAGGTCGAGAAAAACTATATGAGGTTTAAAAACGTGAACCATTTCTCCCGCTTCATATCCGTTGAAGGCGCCCTGTACATTGATGTCAGGATCTATCTTTTCTATGGCTTCCCTGAAAAAATCAACGATAAAAGTTTCATCGTCTATGACGAGAATCCTCAATGATTTCCCGTCATCGGGATTTACCCCTTTCCAAAAAGCGGTGAGATCTTCTTCGTATATTCTGCGGTGCCTTCCGGGAGTCCTGTGGGATTTCAGAAGTCCCGCGTCAATCCATCTTATAATCGTAGCAGGTGTAACTCCGCACAATTTCGCCGCCTGATGGGTTGTAATCGTTTTTTTTACCATTTGATATTTTTAAACTCCTTTTCCCGGTTAGCCGGATTTCGGATTAAAATACATTATAAAAAATCATATAGTAGTATTTAAACAGAAGTTTAGCTAAATAATCAAAAAAATTACATATTGACAAATTTTTTTTTTAACCATTACATATAATCATGGCAATGGCAGATAAAGGTAAAAGAAATCAATCCCCAAAAGATATCAAAGGGATTTCTTCGAACAATTACGTGAATTTAACTGATTATCTTTTCAAACTGACGACCTTTGACAAAAAGCCGACTCTTCTCAAAGAATGCGCATCCTATATTCTCGAATCCACCCACTCCGGCGCGGCAGTCGTTTTAAATGCAGACAAAAAAAAGGATACCTTTAAATCCCTCGGAATTCTCTGCGGAAAGAAATGGGTGGATTGTAGTTGCGAAATCAAACCGCAATTTTCAAAAAAAGGAAGGAACAAAATCCTGAAATCCGAAGACATCAGAAAAAATCTCATTGAAGCAAAGTGCTCTGATATAAGTCTCATTTCAGGCCATAAACACTTCCTGACTTATATAATCAACGGATTAAATGGCAAACCTTCATCAATAATGGTGATTTTCAGGAATGACAAACCTTATGGGGATGAAGAAGTTGAAACCGGGAAAACCCTCGCATCGCACTGTGAAAGAGCGCTCAAAACTATTGAAAAAAACAAAAGCTATGAAGATGATTCGGTAAAGCTCAAAACACTGAGCGATGTAATTCATATCATAAACGACTCCCGCAACATAAATGATTTAGCGGAAAAGCTTGAAAAGAAACTGCATAATGCAGTCCCCTATGATTCCCTTGTTTTTGCAACCTATGACGACACGGAAAATTTCATTGTCAACCTCTACATCTCATACAAAAAGGGACTAATAAAGAAAAACAATTTATACGCGCCTACGACAATAGGAGAGATGAAGGAAACCCTGAAAAGAAAAAAGGTCTTTAGAGTGGATGACATAAAGAAAAGCGACTTTGCACTTGCCAGGGCGGCAACAATCAACGAAGGAATGTCCTCGGAAATGATTATAGGGTGCGTATCTAAGGGTAAAATAATAGGCGTTCTCGTACTCGTGAAGGGAGAAGAAAACTTTTACACCGACGATGATGAATGGTTTATGAAGATGATAGCTAAAGATGTCACCTCCTCAATGGTAAGATTCAGAGCCGACGATATTTTCAAGAAGCAAAATCTCTTTTCGAGAATTTGCAACTCCGTAACTCAAAAAACCCTGAAATCAAAAAATAGCAATGAGGCAGTGAAACAACTGTTTGCCGAAATCGGAAAGAAACTGCAATTCGACACCTTTAAGGTGGGTCTCTTTGACGAAAACTTCTCAAAACTGACTATTTACTTTCAGGCCGGAAACGATGAAAAACTGACAGGTCCCAACGATTATTTTGACAAGGAAAGGCACAAGAAGGTCATCAGTCTTCTTTCCTCGAATAAAAGATGCATTACAATGGATTCGCACCCCGGAAAAAGTTTTTTCGATGAAACTATCCCAAGAGAAAAAAAACTTTTATCGGCATTGATTTTTCCCCTTGTCCTGCCCTCACGAACTCTGGGTTTCATTTCAATTTTGAGCAAAAACGTGAATGTTTTTGACAATGCGGATATGGAAGGGTTTGCGTCCATTGCCGAAAACTTCTCCATTTCACTTGAAAATCTCATTCTAAAGAATGAATCTCTGCGGGAAAAGCAAAACTGGGAAACCACTTTTGACTCAATAAGCGACTATATGCTCATTATTGACAGACAGGGGAATATTACACGGTTAAACAGCGCGGCAAAAAAACTATTAAAGAAAATTGCCCTTTCAAAAAATGGTGTTCCGGACATTAACTCATTTCTAACCTATCTCGATATCCCCTATGCCGAAAGCTTTAAAGAACTGACATTCGATGAGAACCAACCAGTAAGGACGGTTTCGCAATCAATAACAGGAAACAAATTTTTTAACATACTCATTGACCCCGTTAAGTCAAAAAGAAAAAATGGATGCGAGGAAGCAATCTTTCAGATTAAGGATATCACCGATATTAAGAAAACGGAATTGGAGTTAAAGGATACGAGCATAAACTACAAGAGAGAAGGAAAAAAATTCAAAACACTAAGCAGAATAGCACATATTGTTAACACTAAAGAATCTTCCCAAAGGATATTTGAAAGAATCGGGGAAGAGATACGCACAGTCATTCCTTATGAAAGCGGGAAAGTCTGGATTTTTGACAAAAAAACCGAAAATCTTGAATCAATTTATTCTCTTAACGTCTATACCGAGAAATTCTCATCTGTAAATGCAATGAAAATAGGATTGAAAGAATCTTCCATAATGAAAATAATCAGGAATGAGAAACCGATTATAAGAAATATTGACCCGAAGAAACAGAAATACAGGGAAGACAAATTTATTTCCGGTGCAAAATTAAAGACTGTCCTTTACATACCCTTAATTTCAAAAGGAAACTTAACGGGATGTATTTCGCTCGGTGCAAGGGGAAAAAATGCCTTTTGCAAAGATGATATTGATTTTATGAATAATGTACAAAGTTATATTTCTTCATATCTTGAAAATCTCAAACTTCTCAGCGAACTTTCGCTCGCAAATGCCGAATGGGAAAGTACATTCAACTCAACTTCCGATTATATTTTTATTACAGACAGCGAAAACAATATAATAAAATGCAATGAATCTTTCAGAAAAAACTATCTTGACCATGAAAAAGATTATTCGGAGAAAAAATGTCACGAAATCTTCTGCAACAAGAAAAATGACAAAGAAAAATGCCGGCACAGAGCTGAGACATCCACTCAACAACCTTCAATTTTTGAACACTATGATGCTTCTACAGACCGCACATTCATAATCTCAATGTCTCCTATAGGCAGTTTTTCGTTTGAAAAGGAATGTTATGTCCATATTGCAACTGACATAACTAAATTGAAAGGGGCGGAAAAAACAATTTTAAAGCAAGCATCACTTCTAAACACAATGTTTGAAAATTCTCCCGTTGGAATGATTCTTTTTGATGCAGAAGAAAATATCGTAAAATCAAGCCAATCGGCACGAAATTTAATTAAAGAACATTATGGCAATTTTTCAATAAAGAAGAGAGCAGAGTTCATACAAAATAGAAATTTGAGGTTGCTGTTTCCAAATGGCAAACCTATTCCCTATGCATCACTTCCTGTCGCAAAGGCATTCAAAAAAGGAATTGCCACAACAAATTTTGAACTAATTGTTGAACACAAAAACGGGAAGAGGATGCACATTCTGGAAAATGCAGTCCCTCTTACAAATAGTGACAATCAAATTGAAGGAGTAGTGCTAATTTTTAACGATATAACGAAATCAAAGGAATATGAAGATAGAATCAGAAAACAGTCGGAAGAAATCTCCACCGTATTTGAAAATATGCCCGACGGAATGCTTTTTATGGATAATGAGCAGAGGATAACGCGATTCAGTCCTTCCGCTTCAAAAATACTCGGTGTTGATTTGGACAATCAAGACTGGAATAGGAGAATAAATTTCCTGAAAAATGCCGTTTCTAAAATAACGAGATATGACGGCACGCCCATAGCATTTGACGACTTGCCCATTTCAAGAGTTTACAAAACGGGAATCCCCGTTAAAAACGAAGAAATTGTTTTTAATTACAAGGACGGAAGGAAACAATACCTTCTTATTCACATTCTTCCCCTGAAGGACAAAAAGGGAAACCTCGAGGGTGTTGTTTCGATTTTCAAGGACATAACATCTCTAAAGAAAGTTGAAGAACAACTGCGTACTCAGGCAGAAGAACTTAACAATATATTCGTCAGTTTTCAGGATGCCCTCATACTCATAGACAACAAAGGTTCGATTCTAAAAATGAACAGGGCAACGGAAGAACTTTTTGAAATAAGGAAGGGAAGGCAACCCTTCAGTAAAGAAAGTTTTATAAACAGGTTTCTCTTTTATAACAGCGACGGGGAGGTCATAACGCTTAAACAACTTCCACTCTATCTCGCCATGAAATATGGGATAACTACGAAAAATTATGATGGGTCAGTTCTGATAGACGGAAAAATCAGGAAATCGCTCCGTATGAACGCAATTCCCTTCAAAGATGACAAGGGAAATATCTACGCTGCATTGGGGGTTTATGCCGATATTTCAGAAAAAAAACTCCTTGAAGACAAAATACTTCAAGCGGAGAAACTTTCCAGTCTCGGCACTATGGTTGCGGGAATCGCTCACGAATTGAACAATCCTTTGACGGGAATAGCAGGTTTTTCCGAACTTCTCCTTAAGGAAAAACTCGACGAAAAACATTCCGAAAAAATACAACTTATCAATGCTCAGGCAAACCGCGCGTCTTCTATCGTTAAAGACCTTATGGTATTTTCAAAACAGAAAGCGGAGGAGAAAAAACCGGTCAATATAAACGACCTTCTGAATCAGGCGGAAAAAATGGTCGCCTATGGATTTAAGAATCATAATATAAAACTTGAAAAATCATTACCTGATTCCATACCTATAATCTACGCGGACGCAAACCGTCTTCTTCAGGTATTTATCAACATACTGAAAAATTCATATCAAAACATGACAAAACACAACCCCACGGGCACAATTACAATCAGCACCTGCGTGGAAGAAAACACACCAATGCGGGAAAGAAACGGAAATGCGTCCGATGCAATCAGTATTCTTTTCAAGGACGAAGGCACGGGAATCGACCGGCAGATAATCAAAAAAATATTTGACCCGTTCTTCTCGTTGAGCGAGGCAAAAGACAGCATCGGACTCGGGCTTTCGATTACACACTCCATAGTAAAAGAGCATGGAGGGGAAATAATCGTTACAAGCGAAGAAGGCAGGGGAACAAAAACCCAAATCTATCTGCCAGTGCCTGAAAGCGCGGAATATTCAGACAGGAAAAAAGCGCCGGAGATTATAAGGAAAGGAGAAACTGTAATGCCGGCGACGGCACTGATTCTCGTTATTTCCGATGACAATGTTTTTGCGAATTTCAAGGCGCGCCATTCCGTAAAACCTACATTCGAGACTTCACTGAAAGGGGCGCTCGAAAGAATTAAAAATGAATATTTTCATCTCGTATTATTTGATTTGGACATTAAAAACATCACCGCAAAAGACTTCTACAGAGAAGCAGTTAAAATCAGAGATGATATCGGTAAATTTTTAATGTTTACGGGAAGCGAAACTCCTGCAAAGGAAACAGCGCGACTCATAAATATAATCGGAAACAGTTACATACAAAAACCTTTTTCAAGGGAAAAGATTCACTTTCTCTTTCACTCCATCGTTAATATCGAATCGCTGAAATAGAGAATATCCGCCTCAAAAACCGATTGCGCATTTTTACTTAGCCCTTATTCTGAAACAGCACTTTTCCGCGCCCTTTAAAACGTGGGCAGTCTCTTCCGCCTTCAATATTCCGTATTTCTCCAGAAGTTCGAAATCATTGTAACAGACGGGAAAACAAGGTGACGGCATACCATACTTAGTTGTCGCGCTGAGATGAGGGCAGTTGCCCAGATATTCGTACCAAACTTTTTCTCCGTCCTCTGTTTTCTCCTCCAACCTCAACTCCCATTCAAATATTTTTGCCGATTTTTCCTCACCAGACATCATATCGTCGAGCGTCATATTCTTTATCTTTTCATAACTTTTTTTAAACTTCTCCTCTGTAACTTTTTTAAAAACCGCTTTTCCCTCCTCTTCTCCCAGGGCTTTTTTCAGGTTTTCATAAAGTTCGGGCAGAGCGAGCGCAAACCTTTCAAGCAGAATTTCCTTTTGTTTTTCCAAAAATTCCATTTCATTCTCCTTTCTCACTTTTTTCAATTACGGAAATGTAAATTTTTTCAAGTCTGCCAATGATGCTCTCCCATGAAAACTCATCGAGCACAATTCTTCTGCCCTTTTCTCCCATTTTTCTTCCAAGTTCATAATTTTCCAAAATTTTGTCAATGGCAAATGCAAGTTCAGACACATCTCCCGGTTTTACGAGAAGTCCGTTCTCTCCGTCCCTTACTATCTCGGGCACTCCTCCAACGCGCGTGGCGATTACGGGAGTCTCGCAGGAAAGCGCCTCGAGATTTACTATTCCGTAATCTTCGAAAATCGAAGGCAGAACAAAAACCGTCGAAGAGCGGAAAAGCCTTACTTTTTCCTCGTCATCGGGAATGCCCGCGTATTCGATTTTATGGTATCCCCTTGAATTTTCCTTTTCGACGAGGGACATCACTTCTTCGAAATATTTCTCGTCTCCCGCCTGCCCGGCGATAATCAGAGTTGATTTCGTTTTCACAAGGGACATTGCCTCAACCAATGAAGTCAACCCCTTTCGCGGTTCGATGCGCGAGAGGAAAATAATGGTATTTCTCTTTCTTTCTTCTGTGCTGGGTTTGTAAAAATCGGTTTTTACGCCGTGATACAGATAATCGCTCTTCTCTTCGGGAATTCCCAGATTCCTTAAAAGTCCCAGCGAGTGTTTTGCCGAGGCAAGATAGTAATCGCTTGTCCCGGAAAGCACATATCTCCATAAGGGCCTTTTTCTGAAAAAATCATATTGCTCGGTTAGCGTAATACAGCAGTGGACTTTTGGAACATCAAGAAAAAGAGAAAAGAAAGGGAAAGTTAAATCAATCATATCGAAAAAATTTATAAGGTCATACTCCTTCATCAATTTCCTGAATGAGAGAGAAGGCACCGCGCCGCATTTGACAAAATTCAGGATGTTGCTTCTTGTCCCCTTTCCTCTTGGCAATGGATTGAATGACGGCCATCTTGTAACCTTAACCCCTTCATCATAAAAGGTTTCCTTCTTCCATTCAGGATACCAGAATTTATCCACGTAAAGACTGAGCACATCGGCGCTATGCCCTTTTTTTGAAAGTTCCTTTGCAAGGTCTTTCAACAGGGGTCTTATTGCCCCTACAATATTGTATGAATAGTGAGGCACGGCAAAAAGAATTTTCAAATTTCCTATTCCTTTACAAGATTGAACAAGTTACAATGGTTAAAAACTATAAGAGTAATCTTAATTTATACCTCTATGATAACTGACTTTATTCAAAAAAGGGCAAGTTATTTTAACTTAAAAACCGGTTAAGATTGAATAAATTCCTCTCATATCTAAAAAAAACTCCTCTGCTTTTTTTGCTCATATTCATAGTCTACAACTGCAATATGAGGGAAATCAGCGCGGGAGACACTATCCCCGCAAAATATCTGCCTATAAGCGTTCTCACCGAATTCGACCTTGACCTCGACGAGTTTCCCTTCCTTTACAATATGAGGGGCAACAACGACTATCTCTTTATTCAGAAAACCGAAGAGGGGCACTGGTATTCAAGCTACCCCGTCACAGTCTCCTTAATTTCCACCCCTATTTACGCGCCGGCTATTCTTTCGGGAATGAAAATTACTGCAAAAAACGTCGATATACTCGCAAAAACTTCCGCCTCGGCAATTGCGGCGTTGTCGGCTATATTTCTTTTTCTCATATTGAAACTCTTAACAGATGAGGACAACGCCCTCCTCTGGACACTTATTTACGCCTTTGCCACATCAACGTGGTCTGTTTCGTCTCAGGGATTATGGCAGCACGGCACAGTCCAGTTATTTCTGCTTGCGGGAATCTACTTCCTTTTAAAAAACGAAAAAAGCGGAAAAAGTTTTGCCGCGCCATCTTTATGCCTTGCCATTTGTGTTTCGGCGAGAATGCCCACTGCGCTGATTGCTTTGGCTGTTTTTTTCTATATACTCTTTAATCGCAGGGAAAAACTCATAAAATTTATCATTCCCGCGTCTGTTGCGGCAGTCCTGCTTTTTTCTTACAATTTCTATCATTTCGGCAGTTTCGCCGGAGGAAACGCGCTTCTCGAGAAGAAAATGCTCGTTACAAAGGGGATAACTTCCATATGGACAGGCAATTTTCTGCCGGGACTTGCAGGGCTTCTTTTCGGCCCGAGCAGAGGTATTCTCACATATTCGCCCATACTGATTTTTTCATTTATCTCACTTTTATTTATCTTCAGGGACAGGGGGAAAACTTTGTTCAAATTTCTCGCCGCATCAACTCTTTTCTACATACTTTTATTCAGTTTCTACCGCGCCTGGTGGGCGGGACACACATTCGGTTACCGCTATCTTCTTGATATAGTGCCATTGCTATGCATCTTTCCGGCGCTTTACACCGAACGTTTTCTCTCATCTAAACCTGTAAAAATAATTTTTATTCTTTTCATCTCCTTCTCCGTCTTAGTTCAGGTAACGGGGTTTTTGAGTTATCCGGGAGGTTGGAACAGAACGCCTCAAAACATAGACAAGGCGCCCGAAAGAAACTGGGACATCGTTGACAACCAGATTGCAAGGTGTGTAAAAAGCGGAATACGATATCCCCGCTTCCTCAGCAAAAAATATTAGATTCTATCTTTAATGCCGGAGGGTTATAAATGGTTAAATTTAACGGTATAAACCATCTTGCTATGGCAACGGGTGATATGGACGGGACAATAAGATTCTGGAGAGATTTACTTGGAATGAGACTTGTTGCGGGACTTGGAAAACCGGGATACAGGCACTATTTTTTTGAAATATCTGAAACTGACCTCATAGCTTTCTTTGAATGGGATGGCGTGACACCTGTTAAAGAAAAGGACCACGGCGCCCCGGTAAAAGGTCCCTTTATTTTTGATCACGTATCATTCGGAGTGGAAAGCGAAGATGACCTGTGGGACTTAAAAGATAAACTTTCTGCCGCCGGTTTTGAGGTTTCGGAAGTCATAGACCACGGTTTCATTCACTCAATCTATGCATTCGACCCTAACGGAATACCCATTGAATTCAGCCACAATGTAAAAGACATAGATGTGCGAAAAAATCCTCAGATGGCAGACAAAACGCCTTCCACAATAACAAAGGAGGGAGATTTGCCGCAAAAGGGAAAATGGCCGGTAGTTTCAAGTAAAACGAAGACATCAGAAAGAAAAATATTTCCCGGAGCAGGAAGCGAATATTTTCACGGCCTTAAATCCTGACATTCGGAATTTTAGGCAAGCCCTCTTGCCGTCAATTCCTCTCCCTTTATTTTATTCCACCGTATGACGGCATAGAGAAACACGAAAAAATCCGCCGCGCCTGTGAAGACAAAGGGAAGCGTATTGCTCACATAATCAAATAAAAAACCTCCCAACTGCAGAAAGATTATAACTCCCACCGCGCCGCAACTGTTATAGGCGCCGAGAATGGAACCGATCAATTCGCGCGGCGCAAGGTCGGAAGTAAGAGTCATCGCCCCCACACCTTCGGAATGTATTCCCAACGCGCACAGAAGTGTGCAGACGAGAAAAGGTTTTGAAAAGGGATTGTCAATCAATCCGATAAGCATATAGGCAACACCGCTTGAAAAAAGTCCGAATGCAAGGGTGGGAAGGCGTCCCACCTTCTCCGCCAAATAACCCCAGAGGGCATATGAAAGAAGCCCTACCGCGCTTGAAATCCCGATTACCATCCCGCCTTCTGCAATTGCCTGTTCCGGTGTTT